>CAMBXM010000018.1 GCA_945871815.1 Singulisphaera sp. GP187 | reverse complement strand
AGCGCACCACGTCCAACTGCACCTGGTCGACGGCCATCTCGGCTCGCGCCCCAGCCCCGATCTCGCCGATCACCGTGACGCGCACCTGCCGTTCCAGCGTCACGTGCGCCAAGCTCTGCGTCGTGAAGGTGAGCGTGCGCATGCCGGTGCCGGGGTTGACCACCTCCGCGACGGTGTCAAAGCGCTCCCCCACAGGGTTGAACAGCGAGGTGCGCAGCGTCGTGTTCGCATCGCTGCGCGACACTCGCGCCGTGATCCGCGCGCGGATCGCGACAATCTCGCCGGGCGTCGCGCCAGGCAGCGTGTAGCGGCAGTTGATGCCGGCAATCTCGTGATCCAGAAAGGTGTCTGTCGCGATGACCATCGATTGGTTGTCTTCGCTGGCGAGTTGGTTCTTGCCGCCTTGCGTGACGGCCCCAGCACTCAGCTGCAACTGCAGCGAACTCAGCGGCAGCGTCTCGGTCAGGGCCTCGACGGGCGCCTGCACCATGGCCGGAAACACATCGACGCCGTGCAGGACCCAGTTTTCGCCGGGCTCGATCAATCGCGGGTTGGTGCCACCGGCGTCGAGCATCGACAGTCGCAGGCCCTGTCGCCCTTGCCCAGGTTGGGCGATGCCGCAGACGATGCGGTCGGCGGTCGGCGCGTAGCGTGGCATGCGGACTTCGCCTTGGGGGTCGAATAGCAGCGACTCGACGCCGCTCGCGATGTCGATGGACCAAAGCCGGGAGAACCCCGTCGCCGTCACGTCGACAAACGCGACGGAGTTGCCATCCGGCGTGAAGCACGGCTCGTGCACGCCGAGGTTTGCCGTCGTGGCCGAGCGCGCGCCGCCCAACGGAGCGAGGCCGGTGCCGTTGCCATTCACCAAGAACAGTCGGCTGCTGCCGGCCTGTCGGCGCACAAACACGATGCGATCTGTCGTGCGCGACCAATCGGCTTCGGTGTCCTCGACCCCAGGGTCGGCCGCAAGGAAGGGCTGTGGGTTCAGCCCGTTGGCGCCACACGTCCAGAGACGGCGATCGCCAGCGCGCGCGGTCGAGAACAACAGGGTGTTGCCGTCGGGCGACCAGCACGGATTCTCATCGGCCCCGGGCTCAATGGTGAGGCGCGTCTCGGGTGCGGCGCCCGTGCGCCAGGCGACGTAGAGATCACTCGTGGTGGAGTTGCTTGGCGTGCTCTGGCGCACGAAGGCTAGGCGATCCCCGTCAGGGTGCACGCGGACCTGCAGTTCGCGGCCGCTGCGCTCGGCGATGCGCGCGGTGCCGAGGTTGCGTGCGGTACGCAGCGCGAGTTCGGCGGTGTTCGTCGAGGTCGGGCTGGCGCGGCAGAAGGCCAGTTCGGTGGGCAGGCCGTTGCCATTGTTCGCAGTCGTCGTCGACGTTGCGGGCGCGCAACCGAGCAACAACATGGGCAGGGCGAGAAGGGAGCGCGTCGGCAGAGGGCGTGGGGCAGGCACGTGGGGGATGCTACGAGAAGGGAAGGGGAGCGGAAGACGCACGCGCGGCGGTGCGGCTATTCGGTTGGTGGCTTCCAGGTAGGTACTCCGTGTTGCCCTTCCTGTTGCCTTTCCTGGTCGCCGTGGCGTCTTGCGCCCGACCCACCGGCATGGAATGCAAACTTCGGAGTCACCCCACTAGTCTCACGCCGCGTGCACGTCACCGAGTTCGACTTCGAGTTGCCCACGTCTTCGATCGCGACCACGCCGATGGAGCCGCGCGACCGTTCGCGCCTGTGCGTCGTCGATCGCCACAGCGGAACCCAGACCCACGCGGTGTTTGCCGACCTGCCGGGTTTTTTGCGGGCCGGCGACTTGCTCGTGCGCAACGACACGCGGGTGCGACCGTGGCGGTTGTGTGGGCGAAGGGCGACGGGGGGGCGGGTCGAGTGCCTCATCCTGGAGTTGCGTGGCGACCAGGGTGAGGGGTTCGTCAAGCCGAGCAAGAAGCTCGCGCCCGGCGACGAGGTGGCGATGGAAGAGGGCGCGATCACGCTGTGCTTGCGCGAGTCACTTGGCGGTGGGCGATGGCGCTTTTCGCTGCGGGCCGATGGTGGTGACGTGAATGCCGCGCTCGAGGTGCACGGTCGCGCGCCGTTGCCGCCCTACATCGAGCGCACCGGCAACGAGGACAAGGCGGTGGATCGCGAGCGGTATCAGACCGTGTTTGCGCGCGTGCCGGGCGCCGTCGCGGCACCTACAGCCGGCTTGCACTTCACCGAGGCGGTGTTTGCCAACCTGCGCGAGCGCGGCGTCGAGATCGCCTCGGTCACGCTGCACGTCGGCGAAGGCACGTTTGCGCCACTGCGCAGCGACGTCGTCGAAGAGCACCGCATGCACGCCGAGGACTACGAATTGCCCGAAGCGACGGCACAAGCGATCGCCGCGACGCGCGCTCGCGGCGGTCGCATCGTCGCGGTCGGCACGACGAGTTGCCGCACGCTGGAGACGTGCGCCAACGACGACGGCACCGTGACTGCAGGCCGCGGCAGCTCGGCTTTGTATCTCTACCCGGGGCGCCCGTTCCGCGTGGTTGACGCACTGCTCACCAACTTCCATCTGCCGAAGTCGACGCTGCTGATGCTGGTCGCCGCGTTCGTCGGTCGCGAACGGATCCTCGCGGTCTACCGCGATGCGATCGCGCGCGGCTATCGGTTCTACTCGTACGGGGACGCGATGCTGCTCGTGTGACCGAGTGCTGTCGTCAGAGCGCGGCGCGCAACTCGGCCGCCGCCGCTTCAGGGTCGTCGGCGCGCAGGATTGCGCTGCACACCGCGATGCGGCGGATGCCGAGGCCGTAGAGCCGGCGGACGTTGTCGGGGCGGATCCCGCCGATCGCGAACAACGGCAGTTTGCAGGCGAACGCCGCGGCCTCGATCACTGCCGGGTCGAGGCCGTGCTCGTAGCCTTTCGTCGCGGTCGGGAAGCACGGGCCGAAACCGACGTAGTCGGCGCCCGCGCGCGTCGCCGCCTCGATCTGGGTCGTGTCGTGCGTGCTCACGCCGAGCCACAAACGACCGAGCAACTTGCGAGCGGCTTCCGCCGGCAGATCATCCTGGCCGACGTGCGCACCGCGGGCGTGGCCGCGGATCGCCAGCATGACCTCGTCGTTGACCACGATCGGCACGCCGTGTTGCTGGCAGAGGTCGCGGCAGGCCCGAAAACCGGCGTCGTCCGGTTCCTTGCTGCGCCACTGCACGAGATCGACTCCGCCGCGAAGTGCTGCTTCGAGCGCGCGCCAAGGGCGGGGCCCCGCCATCGACGGAGTGAACAGGAGGTAGAGCTTGTGGCCTTGCAGCGACATCGAGGCGGACACCGTAGCGAACGCCGAGCGCCGGAGCGATTCCTGCGCCGGCAAGCTCTGTGCGGTAGCAGCAGGGCGCGGTCCGGCGTAGGGTTCCACGTCCTCGTGTTCCCGGATCTGTTTCTCCCCAACGCGGCGATCTTCGCGATCGGCATCGTGGTCGCATTCTGGCTTCTCCGCAGCGGCCTGGTGCTGTTTGGGGCGTTGGTGTTTGCCGGTACCGCTCTCGGCGCCGACTTGGCGCTGGTCGCGCGGTTCGTCTATCAGCAGCACGACGAGTGGTACTTGGTCGGATTGTGGGGCATGCAGGTTTTGGCAGTCGGTTCAGCCGCTTGGTTGGCCTTCGCGCTGTCGCGGAAGCGTTGGTCGGCGGATTCCCGTCGGCGCTTCGAGCTGATGCAGGCCGCGTTTCAGCACTATCTGCGCGATGAGTTGGGCCCGGCGCGCGACCTCTACGCGCGAGCGCACCGCGCCAACCCGTGGGACACTGCCGCAGTGATCGGCCTTGCCAATGTGCGCTGGCGGCAAGGGCAGTTGCCGCGGGCGCGGTCCTTGCTTCTGCGGGCTCGGCGACTTGATCGGGACGGGGCCTATGCCGGCTTTGTCGATGAGCAGAAGCGGCGCTTTGCGGCCGGTTCGCCGCGAGTGCCGATGCGGGCTGCCGCCACGGCAACCGCGGGCCCCGAACCAGCGGTGGCCGTGAATCGCGATGTGGTTACTCGCTGATCCGCGCCTGCTCGCTGCGATCGGCCAGTTCCTGGCGCGCTGGCAGCGGGGCGTCCTTCTTCCGCGGTGCGACACGGAACGTCGCGAACAGCCTCGCCGTCCCTACGCGATCGCATCGTGCCATCGCGCCCGGCGCCCGAACCGAACTCGGCGTCGCGCAACGGCAGCCGCAAGCAGGGCTGCGGCGGAGCCGACCGTCCTGATTTTCGATCGCGGAGGCCGAGCCGCGCGCCGGCCCGTTGGGATAGCCTGATTAGAATCTGCACCTGTCAGTGGGAGCCTCGCATCCGGTGCGTTTTCCCGCCGCCCCCACTCGGTATCAGGAACGTATCAATGTCCCAGACCCCATTCGCGCTCCCTCCGAGGTTGCTGTCTCTCGCCGCTGCAGCCGCCTTTGGTTCCGCCCTCTGTGCCCAGGCTCTCCAGCCGCCGCCCGTGCCCGCGGGCAATCCCATCACGCCGGCGAAGACTGTGCTCGGCAAGATCCTGTTCTGGGAAGAACAGATGTCGAGCAACAACCGCGTGTCCTGCGGCACCTGCCACAAGACCGAGATCGGCGGTGGCGACAACCGTCGCGCGCCGCATCCTGGCGCCGATGGCATCCAGCCGTCTCCGGACGACACCACGGGTTCGCCGGGCGTGCCCAACAGCCGGGTCGACAACACCTACGAACCCGACGCCCTGTTCGGCCTCGGCGACCAAGTCACGAACCGCGCGTCGCCGAGCTTCCTCACCGGCGGCTACTTCCCTGAACTGTTCTGGGACGGCCGCGCCCGGGCGCAGTTCATCGATCCCGAGACCGGCACCGTGCGCCTCGTCACCGGTGGCGCGCTCGAGAGCCAAGCGGTCGGCCCGGTGCTGAGTGACGTCGAGATGGCGCACGACCTGCGCACCTGGGGCGAGGTCCGCACCAAGCTGCGCGACGCACGACCGATGGCGCTTGCGACCAACGTGCCGCCGGACATGCAGGCCGCGATCGCAGCCAACCCGAGCTATCCGCTGCTGTTCACTGCCGCGTTCGGGGATTCGACCATCTCCGCCGAGCGCATCGCCTTGGCGATCGCGACCTACGAGCGCAGCCTCGTGCCGGACCAGACCCCGTGGGACCAGTTCCAGCGCGGTGTCCCAGGGGCACTGACCCAGGGTCAGATCAACGGCATGAACGGCTTCAATGGGCCGGCTCGCTGCAACCTCTGCCACGTGGCGCCCCTGTTCAGCGACCGTCAGTTCCGCAACCTCGGCCTGCGGCCGATTGCCCAGGACCTCGGCCGTCAGGGCGTGACCGGCAACGTCGTCGATGGCGGTCGCTTCAAGGTCCCGAGCCTGCGCAACGCGGGTCTGCGCGGCACCTTCATGCACACCGGCCAGTTCACCAGCCTGAACCAAGTCATCGGTTTCTACATCGGTGGCGGTGGCCCGAACCAAGTCAACAAGGACCAACTGCTGCAGCCGCTGCAGCCGCCGCCCCCGCCGCAGGCGGTCGCGGACCTGATCGACTTCGTCAGCAATGCGCTGACCGATCCGCGCGTGCGCAATCGGCAGTTCCCGTTCGATCGGCCGACGCTCGCAAGCGAGCGCATCCCGCCCCAGGGCTTCACCTACGGGCTCGGCACAGCCGGGAGCGGCGGTGTGATCCCGACCGTGCTCGCAGCAGTTCCGGCCAACATCGGCAACGTCGACTTCAAGGTCGGCATCGGCGCGGCTCGCGGCGGTGCTCCGGCCGTGCTTGCGGTCGGCACCGCGGCAGCGCTGCCGGGGACCACGTTTGCCAACGTCAACCTCAACATCGCCCTGCCGGAGTTGTCGCAGATCCCAGTGCTGCTGGAAGGTCCGGCGGGCCAAGCTGGTCGCGGTTTCGGCACGATCCTGTTCCCGCTGCCGCCCGAGCCGCTGCTGATTGGTGGCACGCTGTTCGTGCAGTGGTTCGTGGTCGACGCGGGCGCGGTCTTCGGCGCCGCGAGTTCTCGTGGCTCGGAGCTGCGCTTCTTCTGATCCGCGGATAGCAGAAGCTCGCACAGTTGCGGCCTAGTTCCTCTGCGGAGGAGCCGGGCCGCAGTCGTTTGGCGGGGCTTGCAGCTCGCGGAAAACGCGCCTTGCCTCCGCGCTCGGCCCTCGTGCCGATCTCCGCGCCGTGCGGACGGAGTCGAATCCCGGGTTTCGGTGCTCCTGGCACGTAAGACCTCGACCCGCCTGCCGAATGGTCGGCGCCGGCGCTGTTCTCTAGCGGGCTGCTACCATGCGGCGATGCTCGCTCTGTTCGCCGCCGTGCTCCTGCCGCAGTTGCCGCCGCAACCCATCGCTCCACGCGAAGTCGAATCGCCCGCACTCGTCGCGGCGGCGATCCCGGAGGGCTCGTCGGATCGCACGCTCCGTGTCGGCGATCACGACCTGCAGGTCTATCTGCACCGCCCGGCTTCGTGGCGGGGCACTCGGATGCTGTTCGTGCTGCACGGCGTGCTGCGCAATGCGGACGAGTACCGCGACCACGCGATGGCGATGGGCGTGCGGTTTGACGCGCTGATCGTCGCCCCCAAGTTCGACAGTGAGCGATTTCCCAGTCGGGCCTACCAGCGCGGCGGCATCTTGCGCGAGGACGGCAGCGCGGCGCCACCCAAGGAGTGGACCTATGCGCTGATCCCTCAACTCGCGGGGAGCGTGCGCGCCATCGCAGGTCGCCAGAGCTTGCCCTACTGGATCCTCGGCCACTCGGCGGGTGGCCAGTTCGTGATGCGCATGAGCGCGTTCCAGGACACTGGCGCCGAACGGCTGGTTGCGGCCAATCCTGGCACCGACCTGTTGCCGCTGCGAACGCGCCCGTTCGGGTATGGCTTTGGCGCACTTCCCGAGGAGCTCGCCAATGACACTCGCATCCGCCGCTACCTCGCCGCGCCGCTGTCGATCTACCTCGGCACCGCCGACGACGTCGCGGACGAGAACTTCGAGATCAGCGAAAACGGCATGGCGCAGGGTGCTGGTCGCCATCAACGAGGACTCGCGTGCTATTGGACCGGCAAGACCCTCGCCGAGAGCCGCGGCTGGGAGTTTGGCTGGCGGCTGGTCGAGGCGCCGGGCATTGGCCACGACCATCAACTCATGTTCGACCACCCGAACTGTGAGCAGGCGCTGTTCGGAACGGGTGGACTCGAGGCCCCGGCACCGAAGTCCGGTCTGCCGGCGGCGGAGGAGAAGCCAAAGGAGCCCGCGCCAGCTCGCAAGCACTGACGCCCGCGCCGGCGCTCAGCGGATCTTCTCGCTGATGGTCTTCGCCTGCAGGAACTGGAGCAGGTAGTCCGGGCCGCCGGCTTTGCTGTCCGTGCCGGACATGTTGAAGCCACCAAACGGGTGGGCACCAACGAGCGCGCCGGTGCACTTGCGATTGATGTAGAAGTTGCCCACATGAAAGCGGCGGCGAGCAAGTTGCTTGTGCCCGTCATCGTTGGTGAACACGGCGCCCGTAAGGCCGTACTCCGTGTTGTTGGCGACGGCCAGCCCTGCCTCGAAGTCGTTGACGCGGATGAGCGCGAGCACGGGCCCGAAGATCTCCTCTTGGGAGAGCTTCGCCTCGGGCTTCACGTCGCCAAACACCGTCGGCTGAACGAAGTAACCGCTGCTGGGGCCTTCGCCACCGCCGGCCAACAACTTGCCCTCTTTCTTGCCGATGCGGATGTACTCGAGCGTCTTGCGCTTTGCGCCACCGTCGACCATCGGGCCCATGTAGTTGCTCGGGTCGCTCGGATGGCCGAGCTTGATGGCCGCGACCTTGGGCAGCATGCGCTTCACGAACTCGTCGTAGATGTCCGCGTGCAGGATGGCGCGACTGCAGGCCGAGCACTTCTGGCCCTGGTAGCCAAATGCGGAAGCGACGACCGCGTCCACGGCCTTGTCGAGGTCGCAGTTGTTGTCGACCAGGATGCTGTCCTTGCCGCCCATTTCGGCGACGAGGCGCTTCATCCAGATCTGGCCCTTCTGCGTCTTCGACGACTTCTCGAAGATGCCGAGGCCGACGTCGCGGCTCCCAGTGAACGAGATGAAGCGCGTGAGTTTGTGCTGCACCATCGCGCTGCCGACCGAGGAGCCCGGGCCGGTGACGAAGTTGAGCACCTGCTTTGGCAAGCCGCAGCCAAACATCAGGTCGACCCACATCGCGGCGACACCGGGCGACTGGCTCGCGGGCTTGACCACGACGGTGTTGCCGGCGACCAACGCGGCGACGGTCATGCCAGCCATGATCGCGAGCGGGAAGTTCCACGGTGGGATGACGATGCCCACACCGAGTGGGATGTAGATCATCTCGTTGCGTTCGCCCGCCACCGGCGTGACGGGCTGCGGCTCGGCCAGGCGCAGCATCTGCCCGGCGTAGTACTCCAAGAAGTCGATCGCTTCGGCCGTATCGGCGTCGCCTTCGGCCCAGCTCTTACCGACCTCGAAGCAGAGCATGGCGGAGAACTCGTGCTTGCGTTCGCGCAGACGCTGCGCGGCGTCCAAGACGATGCGCACGCGCTGCTCGACCTTCGTCTCGGCCCACTGCGGGAATGCAGCGTGGGCGGCATCGACGGCGCGGTCGGCGTCCGCGGCGGTCAGCTCCTGAAAGCGGCCGATGATCCGCGTGGTCTCACCGGGGTCGTGCGTTTCAAAGGTCTTGGTGCCGACGACCTGCTCGCCGCCGATCCAACACGGCCAAGTCTTGCCGAGCACCTGCTCGCGGACCATTTGCAGTGCGCGCGTGAACGCGTCTTTGTTGGCGGGGATGGAGAAGTCGGTGAACGGTTCGTTGCGGAAGGGGGGCAGTTGCATGGCAGGTTCGCGGATCGAGAACCTCCGACTCTAGCTTGTGGGCCGCCCTGAACAAAAGGAACGGCCCACCGGGAGATGACCGGTGAGCCGTTTCTCGGATCAGGGAACTGCGATTAGCCCGAGGAGCGGGTCGGCGAACAGGGCTCGCCGGCCAGCACCCGTGTTCAGGATGCCTGCCAGCGGTGCCGTTGCACCGTCTCCGAGAACTTGCGCGCGTCGTCGCTGCTGAACAGGCGCACCTTGGTGCTGCACTGCACGCAGAACGAATGGTCGACACTCATCAGGTAGCGCACGTAGTCCTTGCACTGCTCGCACCACTTGCGCTCACCGTAGAAGTCCTGGTTACCCATTGCGTGTTGCTCTCTTTTGGTCAGGTGTGCTGTCCGAAGCGGACGGCGCACGAAGACTGAGAAAGCAAGCGACTTGCCAAGTGCGGTGCGGAACACGTTGCCGAGGCGCTGCGAGCGATGGCATCGAGCACAACGTTGTGAAGTGCAGGATCGCCGGCTTTTGCCGCGGCGGTGCACGAGTCGCGAATCGCGGACGGAGCGGATTGCCTCCTGCGCTTGCGCCGGAGCGACCGGCGTTGGCATGGGCTATCGGCCTGCGTCGCGAGGACCAGACCCGTCGTCGGTTCACGACGGCGGCGTTTCAGCCGCCGTGGAGTGCGCTCTCGATCTCGGCGCGGACGCGCGGTTCGGTTTCGTTCGTGCGCGCGCGATCCAGTGCCGGGTGGTGGCGGTCGACCCGGCCGAGGGCCCACGCTGCATGGCCTCGGACCACGGGGTCCTCGTCGCCGAGCGCCGATGCCAGCGCGGGCGCGGTTGCCGGATCGCGGACGTTGCCCAGCACAACGGCGGCGTTGCGGCGCAAACCCGTTCGCGTCGCGCGCCGCATCGCCGTTCCGACCCATTCGCGCTGATAGTGGGCTTCGTCGAGTGCCAGCACCTCGACGAGGCTCCACTGCGACAGCACCTTGTGCGGCTGAAGGTCGCGTGGTCGGTCCAGGCCGTGCACGTCGAGTAGCGGGCTGCGGGCGTGGAACGGGCAGACCTCGATGCAGACGTCGCAGCCAAAGAAGCGGTCGCCTTGTGCCTCCCGGAGTTCCGGGCTCGCGAACCCGCGCAGTTCGATGGTCGTGTAGCTGAGGCAGCGTCGGGCGTCGACTTGGTGCGGGGCGACGATGGCGCCAGTGGGGCACGCGTCGAGGCAGGCCGTACAGGTCCCGCAGGTCCCTGGCGCCGGCCCATCCTGGGGCAGGTCCATGCCGGTGAGCAACTCGGCAAGTTGCAGGTAGGGCCCATGTGTCGGGGAGATGACCATGGCGCTCTTCGCCAAGAAGCCGATGCCGGCGCGGACGGCCAACGCGCGTTCGAGCACCGGGACAGCGTCTGCGCCGCCGTTGCAAGTGCCATGGGGCACGCCCTCCCGCTCGAGCCTTTGACGCAAGGCGAACACGCGGTCGCGCAGCCAGCGGTGGTAGTCCCGACCTGCGGCATAGCGCGCAACCTGGCCACCACCGCGCAACTCGGCTCTAGGGCCGCCGTAGTCGACCCCGAGCGCGATGGCGGAGCGGACTCCGGTCCGCCAACTTGCAGGGTCGAGGATCCGATCGCGGTTGTCCGCGAGGTAGTGCATCTCGCCGTGGCGTCCCTGGTCCAACCAGTCGACGAAGTGCTGCCCGTGTGGACCTGGGTCGGCGGGGCCGAAGCGGACCAACTCGAACCCACAATCGTGGGCCAGTTCGCGCACCAAGGCGGGTGTGGGGGGCATGGAACCGAGGGCGTCGCTCAAGTGGCTGCGCCAGCAACGTCGATGCGACTGTAACAAGGCGCCCGTGTCGTGGCGTGTTCCGAATCATGAGCCTGAGTCGCACATCTGATCCTGTCACTTCACCAGGGGCGGCCTTCGAGACGGTCGCACGTTCTGCTTCTTCGAGCGTCGTGGCGCACGAGCGACTCGACGACCATGGCGGCGCCCGCGCGTTTGGCCCTGGTCGCCCAGGCAACCTCGTGGTTGCGCCGGAAGGTGCCGTGTACGCTACGGCGCTGCTGCGCAGCGAGGCGCGGGGCGTGCACCAGTTCGGTCAGCGACTGCTCGCTCAAGTCGAGAGTCAGGACCTGTTGCTCACCGAGCTGCGCCGCGTGTTGACGTCGATGGCCGACGAGGCCGTATCCGGCACACCGGGCACGATGCAGCGTCTTGCGCGCACGGCCACCGAAATCGTCGACTGGTGTGAAGCGGTGCAACTCGAGTTGCAGAACGAAGGCAGCCGCGCCATTGCCGGCGCGCAGGCCATCGACTTGCTCGAACTGGTCCACGACGTCTTGCACGATCTTGGCGGCGCGCGGCCCGAGCGCGAAATCGTCGTCCGTGGCAGTGCCCCGTTCGCGGCGTGGGGCTCGGTCACGGCCCTGGGGCGAGTCGTGCGTCTTGCGCTCGAGTTGGTCGATGCCCGAACTGGCGGTGCCGGTCACCTGCACATCGAGATCGGTTACGACGACGAAGGGCACTACCTCAGCATTCTCGGCCAAGGCAAGGCCGTGGGGGATCCCAGCCACGATCGAGTCGAGGAGTTCCGCGACGCGACGGAATCGGCCGGAGTGCAGGTGGTGCCGGATCCCACAACCGAGGGCCGAACTGGCTTGCAGCTCAGGTTGGCGACTGGGTCGCGCGGCCCGCTGCTGCAAGTCCACTGAGCCGCTCGCGCACGAAGCTGAGGCTGGGAGCGGATCGGATCGCGCAGCGATCGGCGCTGCGGATTGCGCCGGGGCCTTCGATGGCCGAAGGGAGGGGGTCCCTTCCCACGCGCTCACGGATCTGGCAGGATGTGGGTGCAGATCGGACGCGACGCTTTCCCTGGAGCCGTTGCCATGCACTCCGCAGTCACAATGCTCGAGTTGACGCCAGCCTTGCGCGCAAGGCTGTTGGAGTTGTGGGAGCGCATCGGGGATCCGGCCCTCAAGTTGTTGTCCGAGGGTCTGCCACCTAGGGCTGCGGTGGCGTTCGAGACCAAGCAGGATCGGTCGGACTGGATCAGCACCTGCCTCATGGAGGCCTACAAGAACACCGGCGATGCGGCCGTGTTCGCGCTGCTCTTCGAGTTGAACCATCCGGTGTTCTTACTCGCGGTGCACGGGCAGATGCGGCGAGCCAGCTACCACATTGATCCCGCGGACGTGTTGCAGGAGGTGTTCCTCAACATCTACCGCTACCCGCACCACTTCCATTCCGATCGCGCCGATGCGTTTCGCAACTGGGGTCATCGCATCGCGCGCAACACGCTGCTGAAGTTCATGCGCAGCGAGTCGCGCCGGCAACGGCAGCAGAGTCTCGACGATGAGTTCCAGTGCGCCGACGAGCGCGCCCATTCGCCGCTGCGCTCGGCGATTGACGTCGAAGGCGCCGAGTTGGTCAACCGCGCCTATGTCCTCTACCTCACTCTCTACCTGCGGCATTTCGGCAAGCTGTCGCCAAAGGAGCAGCGCGCGTTGACGATGGTCGAGGTCGAAGGGCACTCGTACCGCCATGCCGCCGACGAACTCGGCATCAAGGTCGAGAACCTCAAGATGGTCGTGTTCCGCGGGCGTCGCAAGGTGTTCCGCGGGATGTCCAACACGCTAGCGATGCTGGCGATGCCAGCGATGGATGCGGGGTCGGTGGTGCAGCCTTGGACCCCGCGCACGCTCGCCCGCAACAGCTTGGGCAATCTGCATTCGCAACCTGAGTGCAGTAGCTGACTATTCACACTCCCGGCGGCGTTTGCTCTGCTTTCGTTGCCTTCCTACCAATCCCGCCACCGGCGCTAGAACCCATCCCCGTGCTCGAGCAAGGCAACGATCCATGCATGCAGACCCAGGTGGATCTGTCGGCGATGCTCGATGGCGAACTCGATGCTGCATCCGTTCGCCGCGTCATGGTGCACAGCGACCTGTGCCACGAATGCCGTTCGTTCCTCGACAGCATTCGAGACCAGGCTCGGCTGCATCGTTCGATGCACGCACTGGAGGTCGCTCCCGAGGCCGGTCAGCGCACGTCGGCGGTGCTGCGTCAGCAGCTCCTCGAGAACCGTTCACGCCTCGGCAGCATTCTCTACGAACTCGGTCGGGGGTTCGCCCTGCTCGGGCTCTCGCCGGACTTCTCCCGCGACGTCGGCAAGGAGCCCGTATCCGTGCCCGACATGGCGATGCGCGGTCGCCAGTTCGTCGATGAGGCCACGCGCTGGGCGCGCGGGCATGGGGCAAGCGAAGGCGAGTGGATGGCCGCGAAGGACCTGTTCGAGCCTGGCGCCCGCAGTGCGATCGAGAACCTCGCGAAGGGCCAGCGCCTGCTCTCCGAGTGCCTGGCGCTGTTGCCAGATCACTGCGAAGCGCGGATCTATCTGGGGATGGTCCACAGTGTGCGCGGCCAGCGCAGCTTGGCGCGGCGGCAGTTTGCGACGGTCATCGCGACTACCGCCGATCCCGCGATGCGGGGCTTTGCTCTGCTGAACCTCGGCAACGTGCACATGCAGGAAGGTGACCTCCACGGCGCCATCGATCTGTTGCAGCAACTGGTGGCGAGTGGCGTCGTCGCCCAGCAACCAAGGTTCGGTATGGCGTACTTCAATCTGGCACTGGCACTCGGCTTGTTGCGGCGGTTCGATGAGTGCCAGCAGTGGTTGCGACGACTGCACGACGAGTTGCCCCACAAGCGCAACGTCATCGCCAGGGAGTTGACCAAACGCAGCCAGTTCGTGCATACATTGCGCTCTCATCCGGAGGTCGAGCATCGCTTGGCCACGGAGTTCCCGATCTGGTTCCCATTGACGGGCAAGGAAGCGAGCTGAAGTGCGAGCACTGTTGCAGACCCTGTTGATTGCACTGGCCTCCCTGTTGCTCGCTCTGGCTGGTCCTGGAGCGGCCCCGGGTGGTGGTGGCGAATCTGGTGTGTGGGTCCTGCCGCTCGCGAGCAACGTCGCCTGCATGCCCCTCAATGCCGCCGAGTCCATGAGGTCGCCGCGGGATTGGCGAGCCGTCGCACCAAGCAGCGGACCGCTGCAGATGAAGGTCTCCGCCGACGTGAGTGCTCCGGCCGCCGTGCTCTACGACAGCGGCACCCAACTGTCGTTGCCGTTGGTCGTCTCCGGCAACCGCGTGCTGTTGCCAGTGCGGACCGAGGAGGCGCTGCTGGCGCCGACGAGTGCGGGCATGGCAACGGGCGCGATCGTGGGTGCGAACGGCCGCGGCTACCTGATTCGCATTCGGCGCACGTCGGCGACCGGACTCATTGTCGAGATCTTGTGATCTCGATTCGATGCGTCGACACGCACCGCTCGGTGCCCGCCCCTCGCGCGGTGAACCGGGGCAGGCAGCTCTCTTAGTCGGTTGGCAAGCGCAGAGAGGCCAGCATTCGCCCGGGATCGTTGCTGCACATCGCGTCGACTCCGAGGGCACGGCCGCCGTGCCAGCCGAGTTCGTCGTCGCTGGTGTAGGTGACAAGCAGAAGGCCTGCGGCGTGCGCCCGGTCGATCTCTGCTCGCGTCAACTTTGGTGCGTGCCAATGCACGAAGCAGGCCCCGATCCGCCGTGCCGACGCGACCACCGCATCGTCGACGTGCTCGTGGTCATCGGTCGGACCGAGCAGGCCGAGTGCGAGCCTTGGCTCGAGCTTGCCGGCCGCGTCGACGAATGGCCAATCGAACGACTGCAATAGGACGTCGTCCACCACGCCAAGGCGCCGCAACTCGGCGACGAACTGCGCCGCCGTGCCGCCTTTGTGCTCGAGCATCGGCAGCGACTTCGGCAGCATCACGGCGAGCGCCTGTTCCAGCGTCGGGATGCGGGCGCCAGCGTGTTGCGCTCCCTTCCACGCGCCGGCGTCGAGTCGCTGAGCGCGCACGAGCTCGAAATCGGCGATGCGCGCCCCGGGTCCGATGGCCTTCGCCGCATCCGTCGTGCGATCCAGCGTGGCATCATGGAGACACACGAGCGCGCCGCACGAAGTCGCTTGTACGTCGAACTCCTGCACCGGCGCGCCGAGCGCAGTGGCCGCGGCAAAGGCCGCTACGGTGTTTTCGGGATGGTTGCGACTGTCGCCGCGGTGGGCGACGACGGCTGGCCGTTGGTGTGCGAGGGCGCGGAATCGCGCGGCGGCTTTCGGTTCTGGGGTTCGAGTCACAGTCCGCGTTCTATCGGCTGCCGCGCACCTGGACCACGCCTGCCGGTCATGAACATCAATGACACTGCAGTGGATGGTCCGCAACTGTCGATTCAGCCGATGCCATGGATCCGTCGCCGCCAGCCAAGACTCCGCTCGGGCATACTGGGGCGAGTTCGCCTGCGAACGCGGCGCTCGCGGCAGTGGGAGCTGCGCCTGGGAGTGAGGAGGTCGCCGTGCGCGCGGTCCCCGTGACGCCGGGCCAAGCGTTGCAGGCCACGGTCGTGTCGCTGCAGGACGGCGTGGCATGGTTTGGCTACCGCGGCTCGATCTTCGCGGCGCGCACGACCATGCCGTTGGAACTCGGCCGCAGCTATGACCTCACGGTGGTGCGCACGGAGCCCTTCGTCGTGTTGGGGCCAGCCAAGGGCATGGAGGTGGTTGCGGCGCGCACTGTGGCATCGTCGCCCGGTGGTTCGTGGTGGTTGGGCCTGCTGTCGCGACTCTTGACTCTAGATTCCGGCGCCTTGTCGTCGCGGTCTTTGATGCCAACGGCCGCGATGTCCATCCGCGAGCCGTTGTCGCGATGGGCAGCCGGGGACGCGTCGTCGGCGGTGCTGCACGCGATCCAGCGCCAGCTCGGCCACGATCAAGAGGCCCGCGTACTCCGAATGCTCGCATTGCCAGCGGCGGAGCGCCCAGCGGCCGCAGTGGAGTTGCAGTCGACAGCCAAAGCCCGCGCACTCGAAGTGCTCGCTGGGGGTGGCGTCGGCGCGCCGACGGATCCGCGCGCCGGCGACGCCGCGCACGCCTTCGTGGTTCTGACGTCGGCGATCGAGCGTGACAACGCCGGGCGCAGCGATCTCGGCTTGCCGCAGTGGCTGCCGCTGCCGGCGTGCCCGGCGATGGGCTTGTCCGACGCGCGCATGTTCCTGGTGCCTCCAGCTGGTGGCGATGGCTCGGCCGACAGCGTCGGCGAAGCGCAACCGTTCACGATCGTGCTGCTCCTGGAGTTCACCAAGCTCGGGGCGATGCGCGTCGATGTTGCGATGCGCGACCTCGACGTGGATCTGACATTCACGGCCGTACAGTCGGCCGCGGCTGCGGTACTGCTGCAGGCGACGAGCGAACTACGCGCCGATCTTGGGGCCGCGGGACTCCGTGTTCGTGAGGTCCGCGTGCACAAAGCGGCCGACGCGCAGTTGCCGTGCCACGATCTGTTGTTGCCACCGAGAGATGGCTCTGCGCTGGTCGATTGTCATGCGTGATCGAGGCGGCTCACCGGTCAAGAAGGCCATGGCGCTTGGCTACGACCGCGGTGGCGATGCGGCGCCGCGCGTCCTGGCCAAAGGCGGCGGCGACGTCGCTCAGAACATCCTCGACCTGGCATCCCAGCACAGCATCCCGATCGAACGCGATCCTGACCTGCTGCAGTGCTTGCAGCCGTTGGCCAATGGCGCCGAGATCCCGATCGCGGCGTACGAAGCGGTCGCGCGCATTCTCGCCTTCCTCTACCAGAAGAACCGGGCCTGACCTCGTGCGACGGGGCGCTACAGTTTTTCCAAGATGGCCCGACCTCGGGATCCCGACCTGCGCGATCGCTTGATTGCAGCTGCGACCGAGACGTTCGCGCGGCATGGCTTTGCCGGCGCGAGCCTCGACGCGATTGCGGCGCGAGCGGGAGTCACGAAAGGGGGCATCTACTTCCACTTCGACGGCAAGGAAGAGCTGTTCTTTGCCGTGCTCGACCACTGGCAGCGTCTGCGCCGTCGCGAACTCCAAATGCCGGTGCCAGCCGCCGACGGTGCTGCGACCGCTCTGCGACAGTTCGTTCGTGCCTATCTGGGCTTTCATTTCCGCGAGCCGGCTGCGACGCACCTGCTGCGTGTGCTTGCGACCGAACTACGGGCTCGATTCACGGCACGGTTGCGCGAGGATGACCGCCAGGAGCAACGCTGGCTGCGGGCGACCTTGCGCGAGCTGTTCGTGCTGGGCAACACCGATGGTTCGCTGTTCGCGGACGATCCAGCCGAGGCTGCGTTCGTGCTGACAGCGGCAATCGCCGGAGTGCTCGAGCAGTGGCACACCTCGAAGGGGGATGTTGCAGCGTTTTGCGATGCGGCGCGGCTCGCGGCGGCACTGGTCGAGCGCTGGGCGAGTGCAGGGCGGCGTGAGGGACCCTCGCTACCGACGGCGAACGAGTTCGACTTTCGCGACTAGCCCGCCACCGCGAGGTTGGCCCATGGACTCCGCGCTCGCACCATGCACACGTGGGCTTCGCCGACGGCACGGCGCCCCCGTCCTGCCCTGGGTTGCCGTCTTGTCATCGGATCCCTGGCCGCGCGTCAGTGTCGCACGGTGGCCGCGCCGATCGCGGCAAAGAGCCCGCCGACCAGGACGGTGAACCCGAAGGGCCACAAGGTGCTTTGCGCCAAGGTCAGCGCGAAGAGCAGCGAGTCCGGGTCCGTCGGGACCATGGGCGCGGCCTTGCTGAAGTGCGTGTCCCAACCTTTCCGGATCGCGACAAACTGGATGAGCACGACGGGTGCGCGCGCGAGCAGGCCGTAGAGCAGGTTGACGAAGTAGGCGCGCGGCCAGGCCTTCAGCGCCAGCAGGCCGGATACGGACGCTCCGACAAAAGCCACGAGCCCCTTCATCCGCCAGCCGTCGATCAGGTCGGTGCCCATGGCGACGAAGCCGATGCCCCCGGCGAGCGCGATGCCGAGCAGATGCAGCAGCAGGGATTTACCCGTGGCCTGAGGCCGCGCGCCATTCTTTGCCAACCGTCGCCCGAACCAGAACCCGCAGATCGGCACCAAGAAGGTGATTCCCAGAAGAGAGCCACCGCCGCCGGCTGCGGTGCTGAACAGGTTCTTGCCGAGTACGACGGTTTCCCAGTGATTGAGTTCGCCGTAGAGCCGGAGCCCGTTGACGACTAGCGATAGCACCGCGGCGATCGCAACTGCTCCGTAGACTCCGCTGGGCTTGTCCGACATGGCGCGACATCGTGCGCCGAGGTCTTGTTGCGGTAAAGAGCGCACTGTCGATTGACGCTGGCGCACGCGACCAGTCGTGGCGAGGATGCGCGCGCCCATGCCCGTCGCGATCCCCGAAACGTCGACCTCATCACGAACGGGCGACCGGTCCGTGCCGTTGCTCTCCGTCGTCGTCCCGGTCTACAACGAGATGGCGACCCTGCGCGCGATCGTTGAGGCAGTGCGTGCAGTAGCGATCGACAAGGAACTCGTGCTCGTCGACGACGGCAGCAAGGACGGTAGTCGCGACCTCGTGCAGCAGTTGGCCGCCGAGTTCGACAACGTGCGGGCGGTGCTGCACCCGCAGAACATGGGCAAAGGGGCAGCCCTCAAGACGGGCTTCGAGCACGCGCGCGGCCAACTCGTGGTGATCCAGGACGCGGATCTCGAGTATGACCCGAACGACTACCACATGCTGCTGGCACCGATCCTCCGCAACGAGGCCGATGTGGTCTACGGTTCGCGCTACCTGGTCGACGATCGCGATCCGGGGCGAGAACGCGACCACCTCTATCACTACCTCGGCAACCGCTTCCTGACGTTCTTCAGCAACCTGTTCACGGGTCTCAACCT
Organism: Singulisphaera sp. GP187; assembly: GCA_945871815.1. Classification (GTDB taxonomy): domain Bacteria; phylum Planctomycetota; class UBA1135; order UBA1135; family UBA2386; genus SXPK01. The sequence goes on along the minus strand of CAMBXM010000018.1, from coordinate 18,649 downwards.
GACGGACATGGAGACTTGCTACAAGTGCTTCCGCCGCGAAGTGCTGGACACGGTCACGATCAAGAGTCGCCGCTTCACAGTCGAGCCCGAGTTCACGGCCAAGCTCGCGCGCTTGCCCGTGCGCATCTGGGAAGTGCCGATCAAGTACCGCGGTCGCGGCTACGGCGAGGGCAAGAAGATCGGCTGGCGCGACGGCGTCGCCGCGCTGTGGGCCATCGTCAAGTACCGCTGGTTCGATTGAGCCAGCGTCTGCTTCACGCCGGCACGTAGTGACCGGTGATCGGCTGGAATGGCGCCATCGCGTTGCGCGAGTCGACGACCAGCTTGGCGTGCGTCGCGATCATCTGCCAGTCGACCGTCTTGTGGTCGGTGACGACCAGTACACAATCGGCGTTCTCGATGGTCTCGCGCGTCAGCGGAACGGAGTGCATGCGGTACTCCATGTACTTCCGCATGCCGGCGAACAGCGGCACGTGCGGATCGTGGTAGCAGACGTCGGCGCCGTCCTCGAACAGCAGCTTGATGATCTCAGCGGCCGGCGTCTCGCGGACATCGTCGACGTCCGGCTTGTAGGCGAGGCCGATGACCAGCACCTTTGCGCCGCGCAGCGGCCGACCGATCTCGTTGAGTCCGTGGGCGGCGCGCTGCACGACGTAGTGCGGCATCGAGCTGTTGATCTGGCCTGCGAGCTCGATGAACTTCGTGTGGTGGCCAAACTCCTTGGCCTTCCACGTCAGATAGAAGGGGTCGATCGGGATGCAGTGCCCCCCGAGACCTGGGCCGGGATAGAAGGCCTGGAAACCGAACGGCTTCGTCGCCGCGGCCTTCACGACCTTCCAAATGTCGATGCCCATCGCCCCGAGAACGGGCTTGAGTTCGTTGACCAGTGCGATGTTGACGCAGCGGTAGATGTTCTCCAGCAGCTTCGCCGCTTCGGCGATCTCGGCATTGTCGACTTGCACGACCTGCTTGATCGCCGCGGCATAGAGTTCGGTGGCGAGCTTGGTGCTGATGTCATCGACACCGCCGACGAGCTTCGGGATGGTCTGCGTCTGGTGGTCCTTGCGACCTGGATCTTCGCGCTCAGGGCTGAACGCCAAGAAGAAGTCCTTGCCGCAGACGAGGCCGGTCTTTGCCAGGATCGGGCCGCAGTCGCCGCGCGTGGTCCCCGGGTAGGTTGTGGACTCGAGGGACACGAGCTGGCCCTTGCGCAGGACCTTGGCGACCATCTCGGTCGACTTCACGATGTAGCTCATGTCGGGCTCGCCGTGGCGACCGAGCGGCGTCGGCACACACAGGATGATCGCATCGGCGCGCGCGAGTTCATTGGCGTCTGCGGTCGGCACGAACTTCGCCGACTTCGACATCTCGACGACGAAGTCCTCGCCCAGGTGCTTGAGGTAGGACTGGCCGTTCCTCAGGAGCTTGATCTTCTCCTGGTCGACGTCGTAGCCGACTACCGGAAAGCCAGCCTGGAAGAACGCGCGCAAAAGGGGCAGGCCGACGTAGCCGAGGCCGACAACGCCGACCACGGCGGTCCTGGTCTTGATCTTCTGCTCGAGCTGGAGGGCCGGCGACGTGAGTTGGGTCATGCTGGTCGTGGACATCTTGGCGTGGATCGGCCGATTCGCCAGCGCGGGTGGAGCCGGGCGCGGCACGAAGCTACGCTGGGTGGATGGACGGGTGTCGCTGGATCGTACGCTGGACCGCTCTGAGCATCCTGCTCGCAGTCCCTGGCTGTGCGGGTCGACCGTCGCTCCACCCGCAGCTCGGCCGTTCGGTCTGGGTCGATCGATGGGACTGGAGTTCGGCGGAGGACATCGAGCGTGCCATCGAACAGTGCCATCGGTTTGGCTTCGACACCGTGATCTTCCAAGCTCGCGGCAACGGCACAGTGTTTTACCCGAGCAGCATCGAGGTGTGGTCCGAGCAGTTGGACCACCGCGACCCTGGCTTCGATCCGTTGGCAACGGCAGTACGGGCCGCTCACGCTCGCGGGATGAAGCTCTGCGCCTGGGTCAACATGATGCCTGGTTGGGTCGGAACCGAGGATCCAGGCGACGCGCGCCAGTTGTGGCACAGTCGGCAGGAGTGGTTCTTGCGCGACCGCAAGGGCCAGCCGCCCTCGCGCAAGGGCGGCAAGTACCTCGGCCTCAATCCCTGTCTGCCCGAAGTCCGTCGCTACCTCACCGCGATCTGCCGCGAAGTGGTGACCCGCTATGAGGTGGACGGTTTGCAGCTCGACTACATCCGCTTCCCCGAGCCTGAGCCGGTGGCGGTCGGGCCGCTCGGCACCGATTCGGCGACCATGGCGTTGTTCGCGGAAGCAACGGGCAGGCGACCGATGGATGCTGCCGCGGTGCAGACGTGGCAACGCGAGTGCGTGACGCGGCTCGTCGCCGATGTTCGGGCTGCCACCCAGGGCGGTGGCAAGAAGGTGCCGCTCAGTGTTGCGGTGTTTGCCGACATCGAAGTGGCACGCAACAAGGTGCTTCAGGACTGGCCCGAGTGGTGCCGCCGCGGCCTCGTCGATGCGGTTGTGCCGATGAACTACACGGCCGATGACGGGCTGTCGGCCTCGCGCATTGCTGGTTGTGTGGGTGCTGCAGGGAGCGTTCCTGTCATTGCCGGGATCGGGCTCTACAAGTGCACGTCGGCGCAGCAAGTGAAGGCCCAGATCGACATCGCCATCGAGGCCGGTGTCCGCGGCGTCGGCGCGTTCAACTACCGCTCGTTGTTCGGCGCGACCAAGGATGTGCCCGCGTCCGTGCAGCAAGAACTCCAGCGCGGTGTCGCGGACTGGCTGAAGAGCACGCCCTCGCGGCGTTGGTGACCGCAGCAGTCTGCTGTCGGTCATGGCGGTGGCATCGGCCTCTGGCAGGATGGCCCGCCTTCGCGCAAGAAGGTGCGCATGTCCTCCGGCATCGGCGCCTCGAAGTGCAGCGGTGCGTTCGTGAGCGGGTGGGCAAAGCGCAGCGAGGCGGCGTGCAGCAATTGGCGACCGGCCTGCAGCCGTCCATCCCACCACGGCTCGCCGCCGGCCTTGACGAAGCGCACGTACTCGAGGTACTCGGCGTCGCTGCGGCCATACAGCTTGTCGCCGACGAGCGGGTGCCCGGCATGGGTCAAGTGCACGCGGATCTGGTGTGTGCGCCCGGTTTCTGGCAGCGCGCGCAACAGCGTGTGCGCCCGAAGCCGCTGCTCGACGCGAAAGCTCGTCCGCGCCCGCTGCGCACCGATCGCACCTGGGTCGACCACGGCGCGGCGGATCGTGATCTCGCTGCGCTCGTCGCGGCCGATGGCCCCATCCACCGCCAACTCGTCGTCCGCGACCACGCCATGCGCGATTGCGAGGTACTCCTTGGCCACGGTTCCGGCAGTGAACTGCTGCTGCATGGCCCGACTTGCGGTCGCCGACTTGGTCACGACCATGAGGCCGCTGGTCTCGCGATCGAGTCGGTGGGCCAGCGCCAGAGTTGGCTGCTGGCCAAGGTCCCGGAAGTGACGCTCGAGCACGCGAAAGAAGGTGTTCTGAACGAATGCTCCATCCGCGTGCGCGACCAGATGCGCGGGCTTGAAGACGACCGCGAAGGCCGCGTCGTCGTGGATCATCTCGATGGCCGTGTTGGCGCGCGGTTCCTGGTGGATGGGCCGGTAGGCGATCTCATCACCGCGGCGCATGCGGTCATCGGCGCCGGCGGGCTTGCCGTTCCGTTGCACCCGGCCCGCCTCGATCTCGCTGCGCCAACTCGCCTCGTCGAGGTAGCGGAACCGCGTGGACAGCCACTCGGCGATGCGCTTCCCGTCGGCTGCTGGCGGTACGCGCGAACGCAGCACGGTCTCGTCCGAGGCGTCGGTCATGCAGATCCCAGTATGTCGCCTTAGAAACGAAAACGCGCGGTCGGCATCGCTGCCGCCCGCGCGTCGTGCGAATGCGCCGGTCGCCCGGCGCAATCGATCGTTGGCTGCCTCGCAGGCTCAATTCACGATACTGCGAGTCACCATGCTGCGAATCACTGCGCCGCGAGCAGGGTCACGAGACCGTTCGACGAGATGATGCCCGCAGCCGTCGTGTTCGGGCTGAACGTGATCGACTGCCAGCCGATCGCCACGCCGACGAACACGGGGTTCGCCGGGATCGAGACGTTCTGGCTCCACGACGTGACCGGCGCGAATGCCGAGTTGAACGTCTGAGCACTGACCGGATCGATATAGGCGAAGCAGCCAGCCATACCGATTGGCGTGAGATCGATCGGCGGGGTCGCCAGCGTCGGCGTGAAGAGCAGCGCCGCGATCGACGTGCCGGCCGGGATGTTGGTCGTGTTCATCGCGATCGTGGTGCCCATCACCGGACGGGCGCTGGCATCGAGAGCCAGCGGGAGGAGGTTCGCCGCGCCGGGGCACAGCGTCAGGCCTGCAGGGACGGCCGTCGTCAGGTTGGAGCTACCGGGATCGGTTGCGCCGTTGCCAGGAGTCCAGCCAGCCAGGACGCCGCCAGAGCTGGTGAAGCTCGACGTGCCCCAGTAGCAGTTGACGCGGTTGTTCGACAGGAACTCGAACTGCAGGTTGACGGTGCCAACGCCGGCAAAGCTGCGGACGTTCAAGAACGAGATACGGGCTGAGGTCGGTGTGACGTTCGCCAGGATCTGGCCGCCGGCCGAGGGGTTCAGGTCGTGCCAGCCCATGGCCCAGCACGCGGCGCCAGTGAGGAAGGCGCTGGCGCTCGGAGTGAACGAGGTGCCGTTGTTGACTGGCGAGATGAAACCGTTCGAGCAGACGTGCAGCGTCTGGGTCGAGCCACCCGGGTAGCTCAACGTGAACGGCAGTGCGACCGTCGCCGACACATCGTCGCCGTTCGCGATCACGGTGCCGGTCGGAACGGCCTGGTAGCCCGTGCCGCCGCTGGCGGGGCCGAACACGTAGTTCTGGCCAGAGAGGGCAAAGCCCATGTTGGTGCCATTGAGGTCGAACGCGGCGCCGTTGGCGAAGAGCTCATAGACCGAGCTAGTGCAGGGGCCCGAACCGCCGGCGCAACCGGCGCCGAGGATCGTGTTGAACGCCGTCGGGATGCCACTCGGAACCTGGCTCTGGACCGAGGTAGTCAGGCTGCCGGCGCCGATGCGCGCGGCGTTGCAGTGGAACAGGCCCGTGCTCGGCGCCTGCGTGCAATCGAACCAGCAGTTGAACACGGTGTTCCAGTTCTGCGGGTTGTTGCCCGGAGCCGTGAAGACGATCTCGTTGCCAACGCGCGCGCCGACCCAGTTGTTCAGCGCATCGGTGTCGATGTCGCGGAAGCCGAAGGCCGTGACCGTAGCACCGGCGCCGACGGGGATGCGGAACGAGGCGATGCCGCGGTTCGAGTCGACGTTGTGTACGCCGTATTCGTAGTGGAAGCCGCCGACGATCGTCGTGACCTTGGAGGCGACGAAAATGCGGCCGTCGTCGGCGCCATTGGTGGCGCTGTTGCCGGTGGCGCCACTCCAGCGCGAGAGGATCGAGCCGTAGGCCTGTGCTGCCGTGTTGGCGAACGACCACTGCGTCCCGTTCCAGGTCGGAGCAAAGCCGCGCGAAGCGAGATTGTCACCGCGGTTGGCGACGGCCTCGCCGCGATGGATGAGTTGGATGCCGTAGTAGAACGTGCCGGCCGTGAGCAGGTCGCTCTCCTTGATGGTCATGCGGTTCATGACCGCGTCCGTTGGCGTGATGTTGCTGCGGGCGCCGTCGCCGTTGGCGGGGGATGCGACTTCCGGGAAGCCCTTGTCGAAGTAGCTGCCGACAGGGTTCCAGACGCCGAGCCACGGGTCGATCTCGGCGGGCGGGCCGAGGTAGGTGCGGTCGCCGTTGTTACCGGCTCCGTAGGTATCCGAGCAGTTGATGCCCATCAGCGATCCGGTGCCAGGGTTCTGGCACGTGCCGCAGGCGCCGTTGAAGTTCGTCGAGGTGAACGCGTGCTTGCAGTAGGACCAGTCGCTGACCTGCACCATGCGCCCGCCCGTTTCGCGGGTGGCAATGAAGCCGAACATCGGGTGGTTTGGCTGCATCGGCGCCTGCCACGGGATGTTGATCGAACCCGGGTTGCACATCGTGTTGAGCATCGACATGCCGGCGTTGCCATTCGGGTGGGCCGCGCCGTTGCGACCCCAGTAGGTCAGGCTGTTGACGTCGGTCAATCGGCCGTCGAGGCCAGCAACGGTGTTGGACTGTGCCAACAGAGAACTAGCCACGGTCGCGGCCAGGGTCGCAAGTACGAGTTTACGCATGGGATCGGGTGATGCGGGAACGGGTGGGGGGAAGGAGGGTCCAGGCTGGTGGGCAGGCTCAAAGCTCCGGGACCGCCAGGAGAGTCTAGCGATGCGCCCCTGGTTGGCGAGTCCCTGCATTTGCAGCGCGTACGTAGAGGCGCATCCGCAGTTTCGGTACCAACGAGGGGGTTTCGTCCGGTCCCATGTTCGGAAGCAGCCAAAACGTCTTGCTGGACCGGTTCAGGGGTGCCGTGGTCGGCGAGCCGGGTTCCGTCGTCGCGGCTTCTGCTTGTCCTCGCTTCCCCGCATCGCCGATTCACGCGCATGTTTCGTCCACTACTGCTGCATGCCCTGCCGCTCTGGCTTGCGCTGGTTGTCCCGCTGAAGGCTCAGTCCGAAGATCCGCCCTTCGTCCTGCCCACGCCTCGGGCCAGCAGCGGGGTGCGCTCGGCGGATACTGAGGCCGCGTTGGCCAAGCGCCTGTGCGAAGCGATCGACCAGGTCGATTGCACGGCGGCCGCGGCGGCCCTCGCCGCCGGCGCCAATCCCAACGTCGGCATGGGCGCCGGCGAGGACGAGACCAAGGACCGAACGCCGCTGATCCACGCCGTCCTCGCGGATTCGGCGCCGCTGATCGACCTGCTCGTTGCCCACGGTGCGCGTCTTGAAGCCGGAGACAGCAGCAACCACACGCCGCTGATGTATGCCGCCTTGGCCAAGCGGCTCGAGATGGCGCGCCACCTGATCAGAATCGGTGCGCGTCTCGATCCGGAAGATGCCAAGGGTGTCCGCGCGGGTACCTATGTCGAAGAGGCGCCGGAGCTGACCGAGCTGTTCGAAACCAGCTGGGATGCGAATGCGTCGTTCCTGGCTGCGCTGCAAGCCGGCGACTTGGACGCGGCCAACGGTGCCATCGGAGACGGTGCAAGTCCCAACGCCAACGACGGCACGCTCTCGCTGCTGATGGGCGCTGTTCGAAAGGGCGACCTCGCGCTGGTCGAAACCTGTATCGCGGCCGGCTGCCGCGTCGACTTGTTCCTCGTCGCCGGCTTTGCCAGCGACACGCCGCTGGGCGTCGCGGCGCAGATCGGCTCGCTGGAGATGCTGCGTGCCATGTTGGCGAAGGGTGCTCCAGGTCGAGCCGCGCTCGACGATGCCCTTGCCAACGCCGCGGGTTGCGAGCACGGGGACCGCAAGGAGCGCGTTCAGGCGCTGCTGACCGCCGGTGGCAATCCCGCCGTCCAGATGCTCCTCAAGACTCCAGCTCTGCCCGGTGCTGCGGCGCGCGGAGACCTTGAGACCATGGCGCTACTGCTCGCCAATGGTGCCGACCAGGAGCTCGCCGATCAGGCTCTGGTGCGCGCTGCCGGGATCGAGGATGGAGCCAAGGCAATGGCCGTGGTTCGCGCGCTGCTCGCCTGCGGTGCCGACCCGTCGTTTTCCTATCTGTACACCACCGCGCTCGGCGTGGCGGCTGCGCAAGGCCGCCTCGAGGTGGCAGCACTACTGATCGACCGCGTCGACGACGAGACCTTGAACATGGCGGTTGCGGAAGCTGCACGCGGCGCCAACGCGGCGGGCTTGAAGTGGCTCTGCGAACGCGGTGGCAAGCGGATCGACTTCGCCGTCGAATTCGGCCTCTACGACCCGCCGCTGATCGCTGCCATCTCGGGTGACTGTGTGGATTGTGTGGCGGTGCTGCTCGGCGCCGGCGCCGACGTGAACCTGCCGCCGTCGCTCTCGCATGACACGCCGCTGATCACGGCCGTGCGCCAGAGGAATCTCGCCGCGATCGGACAACTGCTCGCCGCCGGCGCAGAGCCTGCCCGCCGGTGGAGTCCCCCGTTGCGTGAGCCAGAGTCGGCCCTGTCCGTTGCTGAGGAATTGGCGGACGAAGCCGTGCTCGCGCTGGTGCGAGCGGGCGTTGCGCCCGCTTTTGCGCACGCGCGCGATCCGCTGGGCGCGAAGCTGGATGCCGCGAATCTGCAGTTCGAGGCCGTCGACGATTTCTATGTCATTCGCTTCCACGAGGCGGCGTCCGGGCGCAGTCAGATCGTCTGCCTTGGCCGTACCGTCGAGACCTTCGAGAGCCTCTCGGTTCAGGAGATCTTCTCGCTGTCGTACGACCGGCCCGAGGCGCCGAGCGCTGAGGTGCTGACCACCGTGTTCCGCAAGCGCTACCGCCTCGGAGGCTTCGTGCTCGAAGAGCCGAGCGAGGAGCAACCAAACTGGCGCATCCGGTTCCGGGTGGCAGCGGCTACGGCGATCACGAAGCAGCAGTTGGATGCCTATCTGAACGTGGTGCGGTCCACGGCAGACGCAATGGAGAAGGAACTCGACTCGGAGGATCGACTGTGATTGCGACGCTGTGGATCGGTGCGCTGGCTGCCGCGCTGTGTTGCGTTCTTCAAGATCCCGCGCCGGAAGTCGAGGCTGCGAAAGCACGCCTTCGCACTGCGATGAGCGCTACGGCGATCGCCTTCGAACAAAGCGAGAGCGGCCTGTCGCTGCTGGCGAGGTTCGACCACGACGGCGACCGCAAGCAGACGGTTTGCGTGGCCTTGGCGCCAAACCAGACCAACGGACTCGTCTGCCACAACATCTACACCACCGTGTGGATCGGGGCCGCGGCGGCGCCCGACGAGGCGCTGATGCGCAGAGTCTTCGCGCAGGCGAAGAAGCTCGGCGCCTTCTACATGCTGAACGAGGGGGGCACGTGGGCCATCCGCTTTGGTCTGCAGTTCGACGCGACGGACCTGCCCGAGACGCTCTCGGCCGATCATCCGCGGGTCAAGGAGTTGCGCGACCTCGTGCGCTTCGTCGATGCCGTCGGCGAGGAGACGGATGCGTGGCTGAACGGCGCGAACGACATGAAGTGAGACCTGCGGTGAGAGCTGTCGGGACTTGCGCGAACTGACGGTCGTGCGGCCCCGTCAGCTCGCGACCTCGCGACCTCACGACCTCACGGCAGGAAGGCCTTCACCTTCTTCAGCTTCTCCGGCAGATACTCGTCGATCACAAAGTTGAGGCCGTGCTTCGCCAGCGCCTGCTGCTCGGCGCGTTGGCCGGACTTCAGCATCATCTCGATGGCGGCCTGCCATTCCTTGTGGGCTTGGAAGAACGGGTCGTTCTTCAGCATGTCGCGCGCGCGTTTGATGTCGACGTCCTTCAGGCCGTGCGTCGGCAGGTCATAGTCGACGATGTCCTGTGGCGTGACGCCGAGGAAGTGCGCGTGCGGAACGCAGAAGAACTGGTTCAGGTGCACGGCGTTGCCCGAGCCGACCTTCAAGGTGCGGTAGATGTTGGAGAAGGCGTAAGGATCGCAGTCGTTGAAGGCGTAGACCGGCAGCTTGTGGTCGTCGCTGAGTTTGCGCACGAAGCGTCGCGTCGCGCGCGTCGGCACACCGGCGGTGCCGATCAGGATGCAGCTCGCCGTGCGCCAGAAATTGTGCTGGCTGAGGCGTTCGAACATACCGATCGTCTCGATGACCAGGACGAACTTGGCCTTGGTCTCGAAGCCGAGGTGTTCGACCGAGGACGGGATCGAGTAGGCGCCCGAACCAAAGCCGGTGCAGTCGATGCGCAGTGGCCGGCCTGATTCGCGGTCGCGATCGAGCACGATCAACTCGCCAGCGACCTTGCCGCCGTGCTCGTCGGCCTTGAACCGCAGATGTTCGCGCATGATCCCTTCGAGGGAGAACAGCGCTTCGATGTCATCCATCACCGCGTCGGACTCGGGCTGCTCGTCGAACTTGGCCTCGTCCCAGTTCTTCGACACGTAGTACGCTTCTCGCTTGGTGGCGAAGTCGTCGGCTTCGACTAGTTCCTTCGACAGCGACATCATCTTGAGCGTCTGCGCAAAGGACTTGACCGTGTTGACGGTCATCGTGCGTTCCACGCGCGAGCGGCCCATGACGAAGTAGCCGTCCTTCTTGTCGTAGCGCGCGTTCTTGAGCGAGCGATCCGGGAACTTGAGTTCCGGCTTGTCGAGCTTCTCCACCTTCGTGTGCACGTGCTCGGCGCACTTGGTGATCTCGCGCATCGTGACCTTGTCGAGGGGCGATAGCGCTGCGCGCGGCTTCTTGGGCTTTGGCGGAGCCGGAGTGAACTTCTTCTTGGTAGCCATGACTCAGATGCGAATGCGGTTGTGGTGGTGGGACTGCGCGGGGCTCACAGCTTGCGGCTCTTTTCGAGCACAGCGGTCAGGTTCTCGCGCGCCTGGTTCACTGCCTTCTCGTCGAGGCCGAGGATGTCCTTCAGCGCCACGACGACGTGGGGGATGTAGGTCTCGATGTAGTTGCGCTTCTTGAACTCGCTCGCGAGCTTCTTGCCCTTGCGGACGAAGATGCCGAGCTTGCGACCGCACTCCATCAGTGCGAGGCGCAGTTCGTCGAGGATCTCGTCGTAGCCAGCGATCGCTTCCTTGGACTCGCTGGTGAACGGCACCCACACCGACGCGATGTGCACGAACACGACCATCGGGCCGATTGGCAGCGCGCCGCGCGGTTGCTGCAGTCCGTAGTTCTTCCAGTTGGTGCCGATCACGGACTTGGTGATCGCGCACGCCGCTTGCTGGAACACCAGTGGCACGCGGTTGGCAAACCGGATCAAGCGGATCGGCTCGTCCGCCGCGCCCATCAACTGCTCTTCGTTGGCCTTCGCCACCGCGACTTCGACGATCTTGCCGGCGTCGGTCATCTGCAGGGCGTCGCCAGGGCGGCCGTAGGCAATGCCGCACTCGACCGCGAAGGGTCGACCGCGGTAGACCACCGGTTTGCGCGACGTCGCGACGTAGTAGTCGGCTGCGACTTCCTTCTTGAGGCCGGTGATGATCAGGTCCTCGCCGATCGGTGCGATGCACGACAGCGGCGGCGCCATGATCTTGGTGGCGTCGATCGCGGCTTTGATCTTGGCGACGCCTGCAGTGTCGAGGCGGCGCGGGTTGGTCTCCGGCTTGATGCCGGCCTTCTCGCAGATCTCCTTCGCGACGCTTGGGCCAACGCGGGAGAAGTCGCCCTGCAAGAACGCGCTCACCGTGCGGTTCTCGCTCTCGTTGACCATGCGGATCAGGATGCCGAGTTCGACGCCGTGCGGGTGCGGCTTGATCTCCTCGACTTCTTGCGGCAGGGCCTTCGTCGCGGCTACGTACTCAGTGACGTTGCCGTCCGGGTCGGTGTAGTGCAGGGAGACGTGCGGGTTGGCCACCGCCATCAGCTTCAAGAACTCCTCGACGCTCTTCTGGCCACGGCGGTACTCGCCTTCGAGGTCGATCGAAACCTCCGTGCCGTGGTCCTTCTCCCACTCAATCACCTTGTCGATGAAATCGGGTCGGTTCTTCGCCGTGTCGATCGTGATCTCGAAGTAGAGCGGGATGCCCTTCTTGCCTGGTTTGGTGCGAACGCGCACCGGGTTACCGGTCGTGAGCAGGCCATACATGCCGGCTGCGCTGATGCCGATGCCTTGTTGGCCACGGCTCTGGCGCAGACGATGGAACTTGCTGCCGTAGAGCAGCCGACCGAACACATTCGGAACTTGGGCTTTCACGATGCCTGGACCGTTGTCCTCGACGGTCATGGTGAACTGCTTGTCACTCGTGCCGATGCGCGAGATCTTGACCTTGATCTCGGGCAGGATGCGAGCCTCCTCGCACGCGTCGAGGCTGTTGTCGACCGCTTCCTTGACCGCGGTCAGCAGCGCCTTGCGCGGGCTGTCGAAGCCGAGCAAGTGCCGGTTCTTGGTGAAGAACTCGCTGACCGAGATCTCCCGCTGCCGCTGGCCCATCTGCTCCGCCGTCTGGCCGCGGCCCTTGCCCTCGTCGTCGGCGGCTTTGGCGGCTTTGGCGGCCTTGGCGGCTTTGGCTGGCTTGTCGGTGGTGGCCGGCGCGTCCGCGGCCTTGGCCGGCTTCGGCTTGTCCTTGCTGCTCACGGGCGCAGTCGCTGCCGGTTGTTCGGGGTCAGAGAGTTGTACTTGGGTGCGTGCCTTGGCGTCGGTCATCAGTCCCCCTCCAGGGTGCTGCAGCAAAACGTGGGTTCGGCATCCGCCATGCCGAGACCAGCAGTGCGAGCCTCGCGCCAAAAGCGCTGTAGCCCACGAAGATCGTCGTTGTCCAGGTCGTAGTGCACCGCGCCGAAGGTGCCGTCGCGAAATCCTGTGTGCCGGCCGCGTTCGCGGGCGGCGTGGAGCACCGGAAGAATGCGGTCCTGGTCGGCGCCCGGAGGCAACAACCAGACGGCAAACACGAACGGCAAGCCAGTGAAGGCGCGCCACTCGCGACCGAGGTCCCATACTTCGCGCTCGCCGGCCGCGGCGTTGAGTCCGTCATCGCCGATCAGCAGCACGAGGTCGTGCGGGAGTAGGTCCGGGGTGCGCGTCGGCGGCACCGAATCGAACCGCACCGGTGCGTCGGTCTCGCCTTGTCTTGGTCCTCGCAGCACGATCTGGATCAGTGCCGCCGACGTCGCACTGCTCTGGTCCAGGGCGACGGTGCGGATCTTGTGGCCACGGCGGCGGAAAGCGCGGACCGACCGGACTTCCTGCTTGCAGGCGATGCCGAGGTCCGAAAGCACGCGATAGCCTTCACATCGGATGGCCTCGACCGACGACACCAGCGCCGCGTCGAGTTGGCCATCCCGGAGCAGGCGGATCAGTTCGGTGGGCGGGCGCTGCACCAGCGTGCAGGCGGGGTCGCGATCGAGCCCCGCCAGCAGCGGCATTCCTACGCCGTAGGGCACTCCACCGATGGCAACCGTCACTGGGGCGGGCACGATACCGATCACCTCGCATGTCGAAAGCACAAACCACACCCAGTCCAAGACCGCGGGTCAGCCGGCGCACGATGTTCTCGCTGCTCGTGCCGCCGCTACTCGTCGCGGCCTTCTACGGCGGCAGCGGCTGGGTGCGCCGGCATGTCGATGGCCTGATTCAGGGCAGCGTCGGCGACCCGTTGCCAGCATTCGCTCTGGCGGATGCCGCCGGCGCCACTTGGACTCCCGAGCGGTTGCGGGGCAAACCGGCGGTCCTCCACTTCTTCCGCTCGCGCTGCCATTCGTGCGAGACCGAGGCCGCCGACTACCGCCAGTTCGAGACGGCGCTTGCCGACGGTCGCGCGGTTGTCTTGCACGTGTGCGTCGATCGCGTTCTCGATTTTCCGCCCGAACTGACGGCGGCAACGATCGCACAGAAGCAGTTCGTTCAGCCGGTGCTGATGGCGGACGCTGCCTTTGTCGATGCGTTCCACTCGGCGAAGTGGTCCAACGTCACGCCGGTGACGTACGTCATCGACTCCTCGTCGCGCATCCGGCTCGCGTTGCGCGGTGGCCAGACCCTGGCGCAGTTGACCGCGGCGCTCGCGTCGGTGCAGTAGCTGCGATCGGGTGCGCCTCCCCGGCATTTCGGACGGTGCTACACTCTGGACCGTGTCGTCCCTGTCGCGCGTGCTCCTGATCCTGGCCTTCCTGGCGCTGCCGTGGCCGCTGGCTGCGTGCGGCGCGGGCATCATCTCCGGGGCGGTTGCGAGCAACGGCGGCAATGGCGGCGGCGGCGCGCCGCCAACCCTGAGTCTGCCGACGCAGGCGATGCCGCTATCACCCATCCCGAGTGTCCTGGCTCGCACGGTAGTGATCGCCAACGCAGCGATCTCGGCCGGGGCGACGCTGCAGGTGTTGTTGCGGGTGCCTGGACCGCAAGGGCCCGATGGCCGGCCCACCTATCTGGTCACCGCGAACCAGACTGCGCCGGTCCTGCTCTCTGGCCAGGGCACATCGACAGTTGTGGGGTTTGACCTCGCCACGAGCGCCATCGTCGCCGTGACCACCGCGGCGGCTGATGTCGCCGCCCAGATCGCTGTGCTCGCCGATGGCCGCGAAGTTGCGCCGCCGCTAGCCGTCACCTTGCTGGCGCAACCACGAGTGCGCTTGCTCGACGGAGCCCCGGTGTTCGTGTCGGCGCTGGGCGGCCAGGTCGTTCGGCTGGCATGTAGCAGCTTGCGCTCGATCGCCGCCTCGGGGTTGGCAGTGTCGGTCACAACGGCGGACGCCACGGGCTTGGCGCCGACGGTGACGCGGCCGTGTCTGCGGCCGTTCTTTGCGGTGCACGACCCTGACCGCGATCCGCCGCTGCTCGCCGGTGAACGATTGGTCACGGCCGAAGTGCCTGGCAACACGTTTGTGGGCGCCGCGACGTTTCTCGTGGATGACGCGATCGCCGGTCGCTCGGTGACGGTTGCGGGCGCGTACTACCAACCCGAGGTGCAGGTCGCGCTGCCAGCCCAGGGATCGACGCGCGGCGGCACGAAGGTCACGTTGATTGGCCGCGCGCTCCTGCCGCTGGCCGCCGGCGTGTCGCCTGGCGAACCCGACTTCGACGCGCTCCGCGTGCAGCTACGGAAGGGGGACCGCATCGTCGACCTCGATCCCAGCGCCGTGGTGCGGGAGGGGTCGTCGCTGGATCGTCTCGTGTTCTTCACGCCGCCCTCTCCCGATGGTCGTCCAGGCGACGTCGGCATCGCGCTGCGCGTGACCATCGCGGCACCACCCAAGCCCCTGCTGACCGCCGAGGTCGTGGCTCGGGGCGTCTTCCTGTTTGCGAACCCAGAACCGGTGTTCGGACCGCGCGGTGCGCTGCTCGACCGCGATCCGATCGCGGTAGCGCCGATCTCGCTCGAAGGCGCACCGGCCAGCACGCAGGCGACGGACTTTGCAGTGCTCTACTCGATCGGCGGCGCCGCCGCCGTCCAACTGCTCGCAGCGCAAGAGAACGGCTTGTTCATCCGCTTCGGGCCGACGCGGCGAATCGGCGACCCAGAACAGGCTGCGGACCGATCCCCGCGCGATCTGCTCAGCGGCGATTTCGACCGCGACGGCATTCCGGACTTGCTGATCCTCAACGAAGGCGCGGCGGCGGCAACGCTGCACTTGGTTCGCGGCCAGCGCGCGCCCGCCGCCCCGCTCGGTTTGGTGCAACGGTTGCCCTGCATTCCGGGCATGGTCAAAGGTCGCGTGGCCGACTTCGATGGCGACGGCGGTCCGGATGTCGTGCTTCTGCCCGGGGGCAGTGCGTCGCCGGGCCAGGGGCCAGTGCTGCTCCGTTCGCGGGTGGTCGCTGGCGAGGTCAGCTTCTTGCCGGCAGTTGCCGTGCCCGTGCGCGACTACGACTACGACGCGTTCGAGGTCGCGGACTTCGATGGCGACGGTGCCCTCGACATCGGCGTCATCGCTGGCGGTCTGCTCCAGCAAATCGACGTCGCCTATGGCGATGGTGGTGGCGGCTTCGCCGGTACAGCGCTGCTCAATTTCACAGTGCCGCGGGCAGGCTACCAACCCAGCGCCAGGTCACCAGCCGTGGGGCTGCATGCCGTTGGCGGCTCGCCCTGTGCCTTGACCGTAGTGCTCGCAGGATTGCCGCCGTTGCCGTTCTCGACGCCGCCTGGGCCAGCCGAGAACCCGACGACGCCGCCGGTGATCCTGCTCGTGCGCCCAGCGTCAGCCCGGATCTACCAGCAGCCGATCGCGAGCGACGTTTTGCAGCTGGTCGGCGCGATCGACCCGTTTCGCGCCAGCTTGGCGGTCAATCTCGACGGCGACGGTGCGGGGGCGGACGAACTGCTCGTTGGCTCGACCGGCGCGCTGGGTCAGTTCTCGCTCGGACTGTTCCGCTACGACGCGGCGTTGGGACTGCGGGTCGTGCGCGTTGTGGTCGACTTCCGCCCAACGCAGGTGGCGGCATTCTTCGTCGGCGTCGCCTTCCCCGCCGATCCAGTGCTGCAGCAACCGTCGCGTGCCGGTGTGTTCGTGCAGCACGAACTCAGCGTCGACGGCGAACTCGAACGGCGACTGTCGACCTTGCTGGTCTCTCGCGACGCCGCGGACCTGTTGTTGCTGTCGCCCGACGTCGTGTTTCCCGTGCCGCTCGCAGGCGTCATCGGCGGCCGCTTCTCGGAGGGCGGACTGGTCTCCGATGGTTCGGTACGCGACGTCGCAGTCCCCAGCGCGACGCAGATCCAACTCGGCAGCAACGACGGCTTTGGCGCTTTGTCGCCAGGCCGGATGATGGTTCATCCTGGGCTCGTCCCGGAGACCGCAGCACAGGTGCCGCAGCTGCCGGGGGCAACCGACCTGATTGCCTTCGTGGACGATGGCGGTCGCGACGGCCGCAGTGATGGCATGCTGAGGATTGGCTTCTGGCAGCCCGATCCCCAAGGTCTGTTGGTGCAGACGCCGACGCTGTTCAGTGGCGACATCCGACCCTTCCTGCCGACGTCGTTGCGGAACGCGGCCATCGATTCGTCCTCGCACATCCTCGTGGCAGATGTGGACTCCGATGGGCGCCTCGACTTGACCGCGTTGCTGCGCTTCGTCGGTTTCGTGCGCGAAGGTGAGTCGATGCTCTTGCTCATGCGCGGGATCGCGACCAACGATCCCGGCGACTACCCGTTCGAACAGCTCCAGCAGGCAGCCTTCACAGCGACGAGCGGCGGGGCGAGCAGCCTGGTGCTCGCGGACTTCGCCGCCGACAGCAATCTCATTCCCGTGCGGCTCGAGCTGGCCATGACGGTTCCAACGGATTCGGCGCCGGGTGCTGGGGACGGCAACCACGTGCGGTTCTATCGGCTGAACAGTGGCGGAGGCGGCGTTGCGGCGAGCTGGGTCCGCAGTTTTGACGCGACCGGCGCGCGCGCCCTCGCCACCGGCAACGCGCCGACGCGGCTCGCCGCCGCCGACTTCGACCGCAGCGGCACCGTGGACTTGATGGTCGCGTGCGACGGCGACGCGTCGCTGCGGGTTTACCTCAACAGCGGGCTGCCGGCTGCGAGCGTCGACGAAGTGGCGGTTGGCGCGTTCAACGAGAGCTTTGGTTCGCCGCTGTCGACGGGTCTCGGCCGACACACGTATCTGCTGCTCGGGGATATCAACGGGGACGGGACCGTGGACGCGCTGCTAGCCACCGAGTCGACCCTCGCCAACGGTCAACTGAGCACGCAGGTTGTCTTCCATCTGAGCGCGGGTTCGGGTGAGTTTGAAAACGGCATCCGGGTATCACCGACTCGCCTCGGAAATCGCAACGCCCGCCTCAGCATCGACCTTGGCGACATCAATCGGGATGCCGTGCCGGACCTCACACTCGGTTGGTTCCAAGGCGGCACGCAGAACGACAACCTGCTCGTGTTGCTCGGCGGCTCGCTCTGACGTCTCCGGGTCGCCGCAGTTGCAGCGCAACCGCGCGTTGTGGAGTGCGGCGCGCGCACAGTATGGTGCCGCGAAATGCCAAAGTCGTCGCTCGCATCGTTGGCTCCGTTCGCTGAGCCTGCTTCCCGCATCGACCACCCGCTGCGCTTTGCAATGGTCGGCCATGCCTTCATGGGGCGGGCGCACTCGAACGCGCTGCGGCAAGTGAACCACTTCTTCGCCCTGCCGCGACTCGTGGTGCCGCAGATCATCGTCGGTCGCGATCCGGAACGGGCGGCGGCGGCAGCCGAGCAGCTCGGGTTCTTCGAGTCGGCGATCGATCTCGATCACGTGCTGTCGCGCGACGACATCGACGTCGTCGATATCGCAACGCCCAACGACACGCATCACGAGATCGCCATGGCGGCGCTGAATGCGGGCAAGCACGTGATGTGCGAGAAGCCGCTGGCGATGACGCTCGTGCAAGCCAAGCAGATGGCTGCCCTCGCGAAGAAGAAGAAGCGACGCGTTGCCGTCTGGCACAACTACCGCCGTTCGCCCGCGACCATGCTGGCCTCCATGATGATCGCGCGCGGCGACATCGGCAGAGTGCGGCAGGTACGCGCGCTCTATCTGCAAGATTGGCTCGCCGATGCCAGCGTCAAGGCGAGTTGGCGCACCGAGCGCAGGTTGTGTGGCAGCGGCGCGCATGGCGACCTCAACGCCCATCTGATCGACCTCACCCGCGCGCTTACCGGCCTCGAGTTCGAGTCCGTTTGCGGGATGCAGCAGACCTTTACCAAGGAGCGTCCTACCGATAGCGGCAAGGCCAAGGCCAAGGTCGATGTCGATGACGCATTCTGCTTCTTGGCGAAGTTCAAGGGCGGCGCGATCGGCACCTACGAAGCCACGCGCACTGCACCGGGGCGCAAGAACCACAACCGCATCGAGATCAGTGGCGAACGCGGTTCGATCGCATGGAACCTCGAGCGCATGAACGAACTCGAGGTCTTCCTTGCCGACGAACCGCGCGATGCCCAAGGCTTTCGCACCGTCATCTGCATGGACTCGGTGCACCCCTATGCCGCCAACTGGTGGCCAGACGGTCACATTCTCGGCTATGAGCACACCTTCGTGCACCACCTCGCGGACTTCGTCATCGCCCTCTGCTCGGGCGAGCCCTTCGCTCCCGGCTTCGACGATGGCGTCGCGGTGCAGGCGGTACTCGAGGCCGCGCTGCGGTCG
>CAMBXM010000017.1 GCA_945871815.1 Singulisphaera sp. GP187 | reverse complement strand
AGTCGATCACGCCCGACGCCTGGCACTGGGCCTGGGCGGACGAGATGTTCTTCAGCGTCGCGATCGCAGCCGATTCATTGGCATTGAGGCGAGCGCTGAGGAGGTTCGGAATCGCAATGGATGCGATAATGGCGATGATCGCCACGACGATCATCAGCTCGATGAGCGTAAAGCCCTGTTGGCGCTTATTCATGTTGTTTCCCTGATTGCCCTGTTGTTGAGGGAGCATTGCTCCCATGTAACTCTCCTTCCTGGACCGCACCAATCAGCGACCAGGTGTCGCCGACATCGGTTCGGTCAGTCGCAAGAAGCGCGCATCTTCGGCTATCGCCTGCCAGGCAGTTGGCTCCTCGCGGAGCAACCGCCTCATCTCGGCAGGCGCAAGCCTGGCTGCGCGTTCCAGCAACTGCCAGCAGCTATCGGCGTCGCCTTTGGCCAACTTGAGGAGCGCGAGGTGTGCGTCTGCGATCGGGACGCGCACAGCCGCCGCCACAAGCGCCGACTCCGCGGCCTCGATGTCGCCCATGCTCGCATACAGCCTTCCTGCTGCGATCCATGCCACTGGAGCGTCCGCTGCTCGCACCTGCTCCAGGAGCTTCTTGGCCTCACCGTCTCGGGCCAGCGCGTGCAGCAGTTCGCTCCGCTCCAATAGACACGGAATCTGATAGGCCGCGGCAAACTCCGTTTGCGCGCCTTCGAGAAGCTCCAGAGCCTCGACGCGCGCACCCGCCAGGGCCTGCATGCGCGCCTCGTTGAAAGCGAGAACGTCGCGTTGCTCAATACTGCAGTCCGGCATCAGGCGCGCACGTCGGTAGCACTTTGCTGCCTCGCGTGGATTGCCCCGGAGATGCCAAAGGAATCCATCGAACTCGAGCAATAGAGGTGAATCCGGCTCCTGCTGACGCGCCAGCTCCAAGTCGCAGCTCGCGGCGTCGAGCAGCTCGACGTGGGCAGCAACAGCCTGCCCGTCGCGGTCGTGCGCTGGGATACCATGCGCAAGTCGAAGTTGCGCGTCGACCCCGCGAAGCAGCTGCAAGAAATCGGCGGGCGCTTCGTAGCCGAAACGAAGCCAAAGGAGAGCGCCCAGGATCGGCGCCGCGCTGCCGTAAAGCAGTGCGCGCCGCAGCGATTTCGACATCGTCATGGGGAGTGCCGCTCAGCCGCCCGAGAGCTTCTCTTGCAGCTTGAAGATCGGGAGGAACACCGCCAACACGATGCCGCCGACGATCACACCCATCACGGCGATCATGATCGGCTCGATCATGGACGTGAGCCCCTTCACCTCGGACTCCACCTGTTGGTCGTAGAACTCGGCGATCTTCTCCAGCAGCGCATCGAGAGCACCGGAACGCTCGCCGATGCCCATCATCTTCACGACCATCGGTGGGAAGACGTCAGACTTTCCGAACGGCTCGGCCAGACTGTCGCCATTGCGCACGCTGTCGCGGGCGTTGTCGACGACCTTCGAGATCACGCCGTTGCCCGCCGTATCGGAGACGATCTCCATGGCACCGAGAATCGGCACACCCGACTTGATCAAGGTCGAGAACGTGCGTGCGAAGCGCGAAAGCGCGACCTTCTTGAAGAGCGTGCCGAAGACTGGAAGCTTGAGGACCAGTGCGTCCTTGGCATACGAGCCCTTGGGCGTCTGGATCGCCATCTTGACCGCAATGAAGGTCGCTGCCATCCCGCCGAAGATGACATACCAGTAGTCCTTCATGAAGAAGGCGATGTCCATGATGAAGACCGTCAGGGCCGGCAACTTCACTTCGAGAGACTCGAAGACAGGCTTGAACGATGGCACGATGCCGATCATGAGGAAGCTGGCAATACCAAAGACAAGCACGAGCGAGATGACCGGGTATGTCATCGCCGACTTGATCTCTTGGCGAAGATGCGCAGAGGCTTCGAGGTAATCCGCAAGTCGCGTGAGAATCGTATCCAGTTGGCCGGAAACCTCGCCAGCGCGGATCATGCTGACGTAGATGTGAGAGAACACCCTCTTGTGTTGCTCCATCGAGCGCGAGAGGTCTGAGCCGGAACGGATGTCGTCGACGACGCGGCCGAGACAGAAGGCGAAGCCCGGTGACTCCGCCTGATCTGCGAGGATCTCGAGCGCCTCCAGCATCGGGATACCAGCCGACAGCATCGTCGAGAGCTGGCGCGTGAAGATCTCCAGTTCACCGCGCTTCGCCGAGGCCTTCTTGACGGCCGTGCGACTGGCCCGACCACCCTTCGCCTTCTTGCCACCGAAGAGCCCACCGCCGCTCTTCTTGATATCAATAGGCGTCAGATTGCGGCGGCGAAGGTCGGCGACCACATCGGTCTGAGATTCCGCGGAAATCGATCCGCGGACCGTCTGACCCGCGGCATCGCGAGCCTCGAACTTGAACGTGCTTCCCATCTTCCCCTCGTGCTTCTTGCTGGTTCTGTTGTTTCTTGGTTTGTGCGAGCGCCCTCAAACGAGGGGGCTCTCACTCCTCAGTCGGCCATGGTGACCGACTCGACTTCTTCGAGGCTGGTCCTGCCACGACCTGCATTGAGCAGACCGCAACGGCGCAGCGTGAGCATGCCCTCTGAGAGAGCCTGCTTCTTGATGTCCGCCAGATGCGCGCGCTCGACCACCATGCGGCGAATCGGCTCGGTCATGCGCATGGTCTCCAGGATCGCAAAACGGCCCTTGTAGCCACCGGTGCACCGTGAGCAACCTACGGGGCCGTAGAGCTCCATCGGTTGGGAGATGTCCTTCTCGGTGTAGCCAAGCCGGACCAGAACATCCTTGGGAAGATCGAGCTTCTTCTTGCAGTGCGGGCACAACTTGCGCCCGAGTCGCTGCGCCGCGATGAGCAGCGTACTGCTTGCCACCATGAAAGGATCCATGCCCATGTCCACCATGCGGGTGATGGTCGACGGAGCGTCATTGGTGTGCAGCGTGCTGAGCACGAGGTGGCCCGTGAGAGCGGCCTTGACCGCAATCTCGAGAGTCTCCTGGTCGCGAATCTCGCCAAGGAGAACCACATCTGGGTCCTGACGCAGGATCGACCGTAGCGCCGCCGCGAACGTCAAACCGCCCTTCGGGTTGACCGGCACCTGGTTGATGCCTTCGATCGTGTATTCAACCGGATCTTCGACCGTCACGAGGTTGATGTCAGGAGACGCGATATGCCGGACCGCCGAGTACAGCGTGGTCGACTTACCAGACCCTGTCGGGCCGGTAACCAGTATCATTCCGTATGGCTGGGCACAGGCCCAGAGATAGTCTTCCATCGAGCGCTCCTCGAACCCGAGCGACTTGATGTCGAGGGCAAGGTTGCTCGAGTCGAGAATACGCATGACGGTCTTCTCGCCCCATACCACCGGTAGCACCGAGATACGGAAGTCGATCGCCTTGTTGCCGATGCGCATCTGGCACTTGCCGTCTTGCGGCTTGCGCTTCTCGGCGATGTCCATCTTCGCCATGATCTTGATGCGCGAAGTGATGTTGTTCTGCATCCGCTTCGGAAGCTCCATCGCCTCGGACAGAGCGCCGTCTTTTCGATAGCGCACAATGACGCGCTTCTCGAATGGCTCGATGTGGATATCGCTCGCGCCCGCATTGCAGGCGTCGAGGATGATCTTGTTGACCAACTTGACGACCGGCGACTCCTCGTCGTTGATCGCCGACATGTCGGTCGATTCTTCGTCGCCACCCGTGTCCTTGAGCTCCAGGTCGCCATCATCGAAGGACTGCAGGATGTCGCCAACCGAGTCCTTGTCGGTTTGATAGGCACGCCCGAGGATTCGTTCGATCTCCTCGGCCGTGCTGACCACGGGGCGCAGCTGACAACCGGTGATGATCCGGATGTCGTCGAGCTTGAGGATGTCGAACGGGTTCGCGATCGCGACCGTGATGATGTTGCCGATGCGATCGATCGGGAAGATGCCGTAGTCCTTGGCGACGTCGCGCGGCACGGCCTCGATGACTTCCTTGTTGACCGTCAGCTTGCCGAGATCGATCGGCGGGATGTTCGCAGCCTTGGAGATCAGCGCGATGAGCTCCTGCTCTGTCGCGACACCCTTCTTGACCAGGATCTCCGTGAAGGGCCGCCGCTGCGAGGCGGCCTCGGCGAGCAGAGCCTCGCCGGTGGCTGCGTCGAGCTTGCCGACCTTCTCGAGAATCCCGCGGAGCTTTTTGCCGAACTGGTTCATCGGAGCGGGCGGCGCGCGGCCGAGGCATTGTTGGCCGTACGCTCCATGAGGCGAGCGAAGTCGGCTTCGTCGTGGCAGTGCTCGATTGCGTGCTCGTAGCTGATCGCTCCAGAACGATAGAGTTCGAACAGCGACTGGTTCATGGTGCGCATGCCGAGCGAGCCACCGGTCTGGATGATGGACATGATCTGGTGCGCCTTGTTGTCGCGGACCAGTGCACGAATCGCCGGGTTGCAGATCATGACTTCGGAGGCCAGCGCGCGACCCTTGCCCGTCACCTTCGGAATCAGCTGCTGACAAACAACAGCCTGCAGCGTGAACGAGAGCATCGTGCGGATCTGCTGTTGCTGGTGCGCTGGGAACACGTCGACGATGCGGTTGCAGGTCTGAGTCACGTCCGACGTGTGCAGCGTGGCAAACGTCAGGTGACCGGTCTCTGCGAGCGTCAGCGCGGCTTCGATGGTCTCGAGGTCGCGCATTTCGCCCACCAGGACGATGTCCGGATCCTGACGCAAGACCGACTTCAAGGCCTTGCCGAAGCCGTGCGTATCACCACCAACCTCACGTTGATTGACCAGGCATCCCTTGTTGCGATGCAAGAACTCGATCGGGTCCTCGATCGTCACAATGTGGCTCTGGCGGGTCTCGTTGATGTAGTTCACCATCGAGGCCAGGGTCGTCGACTTGCCGGAGCCCGTCGAACCGGTGCAGAGGACCAGGCCTCGGGGCAGGTTGCACACCCACTCGCAGACCTTGCGTGGCAGACCAATCGTCTCGAAGTCAAAGACCTCGAATGGGATCACGCGCATGACCGCCGCCATCGTGCCGCGTTGCATGAACGCGTTGGTGCGGAAGCGGCCCATGTTGGTGACGCCAAAGGAGAAGTCGATCTCGAGGTTCTTCTCGAACTTCGCGACCTGATCCGGACCGAGAACCGAGTAGATCAGCTTCTTCGCGATCTCGGGGGTGATCGCCTCGTAGTCCGTGTCCGTCATCGAGCCATCGATGCGGATCTTCGGAGGAGCGCCAACCGAGATATGCAAGTCCGAGCCACCGCGCTGCACCATCAGGGTGAGCAGTTCTTCCATCGAGACCATCGAATCAATCCTCCGTGTAGGGGTCCGGCGAGGACCCGACGAACCGCTATCGGCCGATGACGGCGGTCGGATTGAGCCGCGCTCGTGGCCTCGCTCGCTGTTCGCGCAATGCGACTTCCCTGACGATCCGATCACACTTGGCGAAAACGGGACCTGCAGCTACGTGCAAGCCGTGTGTGCCACGGACCAGACAGCGAGACCAGACAGCGAGGATGAGGTCGAAGCGAGGGACTGGTCGCTGTTGCCAGGGCGCCGGCCGGCGGCCAGGAGGTGTCGAGAATTCCGACGACGGCGATGAGGCGATCGGAGCTCGGGTTCTCGTCTCAATTCGAGAGCGGCGCCTTGCCCATCGCCACCAGTGTGCGCAGCGACGACGCGACCCGAACATCGAGCCGTCGCAGCTCTGCCGTCGCCACGAACACCAGCCGCCCGCTTGCTGGGTTTGGAGTACCGGGCAGGTAGACCGTGGTTCGCTCAATGCCATCGACGACGCTCGTTCCTGTCACCAAGCCGAGCTGGTCGCCGCCTTCGCTCGCGACCAACACCACGCCCTGGAAGAACCGCTCGCGCGCCGTGTCGTAGCCGAGCACTTCCTTGAAGCTCTGGTACATGGCCCCCACGAACGGAAGTCTCTCGGCTGTCCGATCGAGCATGCGCCAGAGCCATCGACCGAGAAACGTCGTCACGAGCAGCCCGACGAGGTAGACGCAGACGATGGCCAGCAGCAGACCGAGGCCAGGAAAGTAGAACGACTGACGCCGCAGGCTGTCCGAACTGAGCGCGCTCTCGAGCCACACGAAGGTGAGCGCCGCGCCGCCAAGCGGCAGCAGGGCGACAATGCCGGCGACGACGCACCGAGTGATGTGTTGGGTTGGCGAGCGCATTCGCAGCACGCTAACCGCACGCTCCTCAGCGCACCTGCGGACTCGCGGTCCCTTGGTTGACGCCGCCTCCGATCTTGCCCCTCGACCGTCGGGCGCAGAAGGCACTCGCGGTTGTCGATGCGCGCACATCCCTGGCGAACTCGAACGGCAGACGCCACCATGGGCACGTGAATCTGCTGCTGCTCGAACCCGCCGAGATCGCCCCTGACGGCACGGTTTCCTTGCGCGACCGTCGCGCCGAACACCTGCGCTCCGTACTTCAAGCGACCAAGGGCCGCATCCTCGAAGCGGGTGTGCTGAACGGCCCCATCGGGCAGGCGGAGGTGCTGTCGGTCGACGCTGAGTCGGTGACGCTTCGGGCCAACTGTCAGGATCCAGCGCCGATCGCTCGTGATGTCTTGCTGCTTGCCGTGCCGCGGCCAAAGGTCCTGCTACGCATGCTCGAGCTGGCCGCGTCCCTGGGTTTCTGCGAGATCGTCCTGTTCCGCAGTTGGCGTGTGGACAAGAGCCATCTCGGGAGCCAAGCGCTCGATCCCGCAGTCCAGGACTTGCACCTGCGACTTGGACTGGAGCAGGCGCGGCGCACGCAGTTGCCACGGATCAAGACGTTCCTGCTGTTCCGCCCCTTCGTGGAGGACCACCTGCCGCACCTTGACCTTCCAGCACACCGGTTCTGCGCTCATCCGTTCGCCGCGGTTGCCACGCGCGATCTTGCGTTGACCGCCAACGCCCCGATCGCACTGTGCATCGGCCCTGAGGGTGGGTTCCTGCCTTGGGAAGTCGATCAACTGGCCCGCAGCGGGCTTTTGCCGGTCCGTATGTCCCACCATCCACTGCGCACCGAAGCTGCGTTGGCAGCAATGCACGCCCAGTTGGACCTGATGCGCGATCGGCAGTAGAACAACGCGCTGCCGCTTCGGGTGCGGCACCCTCACCAAGTCCGTGGCTCCACTCCGATTCGGTCTGTCCGGCTGCGGCAATCGCGGTACGGACGTAGTCCGAGCCGTGCGCTCTCATGCGCACTGCGAAGTCGCGGCCTTGCACGACCCCGATCCCGAGGCCCGCGCCCGACTCGGGGAGAACGCGGTGGTTCGCGCCCGATTCGGCGACTTTGAGGCCATGCTGCAAAGTGGAATTGACTTCGTGGTGCTCGCCAATCCATGCGGCGACCGCCTTGGCCAAGTCGAGGCGGCAGCGGCGCAGGGTGTGTCCGTTCTGCTGCACGCACCAATGGCTCCGGACGCGGCAACGGCCAGTGCGATGGTCACGGCTGCCAACGCCGCCGGCGTGAAGATCGGAGTCGCCGTTCCGTTGCAGGCCGAACCGATGTTGGAGCAACTGCGCCGCATGATCGCCGACGACTGGCTCGGCACGCCTGTGGTCGTGCATGCCATGACGGCCTCCGACCGTGTGCTGCGCACGCCGCCGGCGCCGGGGCACTGGCAGCGCGATGTGCATCGCTCCGGCTCAGGTGCCCTGCCCAAGCTCGCGGCCGAGTCCGTACATCTCACGGTTTGGCTCACGGAACGCGCACCGATGGCAACCGTGGCGCTCGCAGCGACCGGCTTCACCAGCCTGCCCGAGGATGGCGCCGTGGCCGCCCTGCGCCTGCGCGGGGGCGCCCTGTGCACGTTTGCGAGCAGCCATCTCTGCGCTGGCAGCAGCCTCGCGATCCACGGCACCGATGGCAGCGCCCACCTGATTCCCCAACAATCGTGGTTCTTGGGACGCAAGGTCTTCCGCGGCGACAGCTTCGACTACCAACAGGCTGGTGTCCTACAGATGGTGCCTCGCGATTTGCACGACGAGCCGCTGGCAGGCCACTTCGAACTGCACGGCCGCTTCGCCCGCTGGCTCGACGATCGCGACGACTTCCCCTGCCCCGGGGATCAGGCTGCGCTCGACATGCTTGCCCTTGACGCCATGCAGCGGTCGATTGCGAGTGGGCGTTCGGAGACGGTGCAACCGTGAAGATCGCGCTCTACGTCACCTGCCTCGTCGACCAGCTCTGGCCCGAGGTCGGCACGGCGACCGTGCGCTTGCTGCGCCACGCCGGCTGCGAAGTTCAGTTCGATCTGAGTCAGACGTGCTGCGGCCAGCCAGCGTGCAATAGCGGCTACCCCGACCACGCCATCGCGCTGGCGCAGAACGTCATCACCAGCTTCGAACGCAGCGGCGCCGAGGCGCTGGTGCTGCCATCTGGCTCGTGCACTGCCCAGATCCGCCACTATCCGCAGCTATTCCTCCACGACGAGGCATGGCGCCAACGCGCGCTCGCGCTGTCGATGCGCACCTTCGAGCTCGGCTGGTTTCTCGTGCACCGGTGCAAGCTCGACTCGGTTCCGGGTTCGTTCCGCGGCACCGTCGGCTGGCACGACTCATGCCACGGCCTGCGCGATCTCGGCAACAAGCACGAGGGTCCATCCTTGTTGCGCTTGGTGCCAGGCCTCGAACTCCGCGAGTTGGACAACGCCGAGGATTGCTGCGGCTTCGGTGGCACCTTTGCGGTCAAGCTGCCCGACCTGTCGGTCGCGATTGCGGATCGCAAACTCGAAGGCATCGTGCGCGCCGGCGTCGATGCGGTGATCGGCTCCGACGTCAGTTGCCTGATGCACCTTCGCACCCGTCTGCTGCACCAGCGCTCCAAGATCCGCGCACTGCATCTTGCCGAGGTCCTGGCAGGAGGCATGTCATGAGCGGCGATCACTTGCCGATGGAGCAGTTCGAGCGCAACGCCAACGCCGCACTCGCCGATCAGACGCAGCGCGCCGCGTTGCACTCAGCGACCCAGTTGTTCTCGCAGCGCCGACGCAACGCCCTGGCGCGCGCCGAGGGCTTCGAGGACTGGCGCAACCAAGCGCGGGCGATCAAGGACCACACGCTGCTCTACCTCGACCACTACCTGGCGGAGTTCGAGCGCAACGCCACCGCGCGAGGAACCGTCGTGCACTGGGCCGAGAGTGGCGAGGATGCCGCCCGCATCGTCATCGAGCTCGCCAACAAGCACGGCATCGATCGAGCCGTCAAGAGCAAGAGTATGACGACCGAGGAGATCGGTCTGAACAAGGCCCTCGAGCGGGCAGGCATCGGCGCGGTCGAGACCGACCTCGGCGAATGGATCATCCAACTGGCCGGCGAGGTGCCATTCCACATTGTGGTGCCCGCGATCCACAAGACGCGAGCTCAGGTTGGTGCCATCCTTCATGACGCAACCGGAGTCGACGCGAATGCGTCGGCCGCGGACCTTACGGCTTCGGCCCGCATGGCACTGCGCGCCGAGTTCGCCGCGGCGAACCTCGGGATCAGCGGCGCCAACTTCGCGATCGCGGAGACCGGCTCGTTCCTCATCCTGGAGAACGAGGGCAATGCCCGGTTGTGCACGACGCTCCCACGGGTGCACGTCGCCATCGTCGGCATCGAGAAGATGCTGCCTGCCGTCGCTGACCTGGCCGTCTTCCTTCGATTGCTGCCCCGCTCGGGCACGGGCCAGGACCTGACGACCTATCAGTCGCTGCTGACCGGCACGAAGAGCTCCGCCAACCGGGACGGACCGGACGAAGTGCACGTCGTACTGCTGGACAACGGTCGCTCGCACATGCTCGACCAAGCGGTGACGCGCCAGTCGCTCGCGTGCATCCGTTGTGGCGCGTGCCTCAACGCCTGCCCGGTCTACCAGCAGGTCGGGGGACATGCCTATGGCTCCGTCTACCCGGGCCCCATCGGAGCGGTGATCACGCCGCAACTGCAGGACCTCGCCAAAGCCAGCAAGCTGCCGTTTGCCAGCACGCTGTGCGGGGCCTGCCGCGACGTCTGCCCGGTCAAGATCGACATCCCTGAGTTGCTGCTTCACCTGCGGGCCGAGGTCAAGCAAGGTCATCCCACCCGACCGGCTGCGGCCCCCAATCGTCTCGAGCGCATGGTGTTCTCGGCCTTTGCCTTTTGTATGCGCGACGCCCGTCGTTACGTGCTCGCAACGCGGCTGGCGCGGCTAGCCGATCGATACTTCGGCGCGCTGCTTCGCCGCCTGCCGCCGCTATCGCGCTGGTGCCGCGGTCGAACGGCGCCGCGGCTCGCTCGGCGCCCCTTCCGCGACCTGTGGCAGGAACTGCGATGAACGCGCGCGCTCGGATCCTGCGGCGTGTGCAGACGGCACTCGGCGACCGCCCGCTGCGGCCGCAACGACCATCCGCAGCGCGGCGAGAGCCACCGGCTGAGTTGCTGCCCGAGTTCGTGGAGCGCCTGCATGCGGTGCAGGGCGAATGGGCAAGGCTGCCGCCCGACTCGGACCCCCTCGACATCATCGCCACGCGCCTGAAGGTCGCCAACGCCAAGTGCGTCGCACTTGGCGGCGGGCTGCCGATGCAACGACTGGGGCGCGGCCTCGGCCTCCGCGGCTTCTCGCTGATACCGCCCGACGCCAGCACGGACGAAGTCGCCACCGCCGATGCGGGCGTGACCTTTGCCCAATGGGGCATCGCGGAGACCGGGACTGTGGTCCTCGACGAACGCTCCATGCGAGCGCGACGCGCATCCCTCCTGCCGCCGCTCCACATCGTGGTGTTGCCGCAGTCCTGTCTGCTGGCGACCTTGGACGACTTGCTGGCGCAGTTCGGTCCAGGTCACGCAGATCTGCCGTCTGCCCTGACGCTGATCACCGGGCCATCGCGCACGGCCGATATCGAACTCCAGCTCGTCGTCGGGGTCCACGGCCCGCGCGAGTTGCTGGTCGTGCTGGCCTGACCGCTCGGTCCGCCCCAAGATCGCCGCCACCCGCTCCCGTACTGCTGCCCTGGCGGAGTCTTTGGTTGCGAGGATCCGCAGTGCCTCGCGAAGATCTCCGCCGCCTCGACCGTCGATGCTCCCCCTATGACTCGCCCTACCGCGCTGACTGCATTGCTCCTGCTGCTAGCAGCCGTCGGCGCCATCCTGTTCTGGCCCGAGGCTACGCCGGCCACCCCGCCCCTACCGGCGCCCACCAGCGAGCCCGAGAAACCGGCCGCGTTCCCGGAGACGCCGGTGGCAACGCCACCCGGCAACAGTCAAACCGAGCGCCGCACGGTGGACGAGCCTGCACGCACCGTGGCATCCGTGCCGCGCAGCAGCGCCGACTCCGCGCAAGGCGTCCGTGGTCAGGTCACCGACGACCGCGACCGACCCATCGAAGGCGTTCAGGTCTCCCTCCTCGAGAGCGTCAGCAACGACCCGTTCGGCCGGTTCCTGAACCAGAACCAATCGGTGCCGACTCTGGCCACCGCCGCGGGCCAGACGGCCGCGGACGGGACCTTTGCGCTCGGTCTGCGCGAGCCCTCTGCGCGGCGATTCGAACTGTGCATTCTGGCCGAGGGGTTCGCGACCGAGCGGCTGGGCGAACTCGCGGTGCACGACGGGGAGTGGACCGAGCTCGGCAGCATCCAGTTGGCTCCTGGCTGCACGATCCACGGTCGCGTGACCGTCGCCGGCACCGACCTGCCCGTGCCGCAGGCGACGGTATGGCTCGAGAGTGGCGATCCGTTTGTGGACATCGGCCCAGCGCACCTCGAAGGTTGGCAAGACCGGCGCGCCGCCGTTGTTGGTGCCGACGGGCGCTACGAACTGCGGCACGCGCCGCGCCGCGGCGTGTTCCGCTTGCTGGCGTCGGCACCGGGGTTCGGCCGCCAGATTCGTGACGAACTCGAACTCTCCGGGCGCGGCATTGTGGAGCAGGACTTTGCCCTGCCGCGCGGCCTCTCGATCGCCGGCCGGCTGGACCCGGGCAGTCGCTCGCTCGGTGCCGTGCGCATCACCGTCTATCCGAAGGCCGCGGAGCCTGCGTTCGTCGGTTCGGTCGCCAGCGATGGTCGCTTCTTTGTGCACGGACTACGCGAAGGCCCGCACTTGTTGCAGATTGCAGCCGACGGTTTCCAACCCGTCGCAATGGATGATGTGGCTGCTGGTACCGCGGACCTACTGGTGACTCTCGCTGCCCGCGGGCGAGCCGGCGTCGAAGTGCGCGACGGCAAGGGGGCGGTGCAGCGGCGGTATCGCCTCGCCATCCGCCAGTGGTTCGAGGGGAACGGTGGCCAGATCGGCATCGTGAGGGACGTTCCCGATCGAGTCGTGCATCTCGAAGCGAGCACCGATGTCGCGTTCGTGGAGGGTCTCGACGATGGGGAATTCGTCTTCCAGATCGAAGCCGACGGCTTCGCCTCGACCATGTCGCCCGTCGTGCGGCTCGATGCAACCACGCGCGAGGCGAAGGTAGCGATGACCTTGGCGCGGGGCGGCCAGTTGGCCGGCACTGTGGTTGACGAAGCGGGTCGTCCGGTAGCTGGCGCAACGGTTCGCACCCAGCCGCAGGGCGCGACCGAGGACAATCCCGTGTTCCGGATGCTGCAGAGCCTTGTGCCAGACCGCATCACCCGAGCGGAGGCGACGACGGGTGCGGACGGCACCTATCTGCTGACCCGACTCGCGCATGCGGACTACCAACTCGAAGTCTTGCACCCGGAGTTCTGCAGATCCGTGCGTCGCGGCCAGTTGGTGGAGGAAGATCGAACCGAGACTGTGGCGCCGATCCGCCTACAGCGCGGGGCAACTGTTCGCGGTCGGGCCCTTGCCGCCGGCAAGCCCATGCCGCAGGCACAAATCGTGCTGACGCCCCTACTCACGGATCTCGCGACGGGAGAACCGCTGCCGGACGCCGCCGACAAAAGCACGGACGAAACTTCCATAGCCCGCGTCGAAGCTGTTACGAACCAGGACGGTAGCTTCGCGCTGCCTCGCCGGGTCCCGCCCGGCATCTACGAACTCCGCGGCGTGACGATGGTCGGTCAGGATCCCACAGGGGATGCGTTCCAGAAACTTGTGCAGATGAAGAGATCTAGCGTCCGCATCGAAGTCCATCTCGGCCAACTGGTCGTTGAGCAGGACATCGAACTAGACCGCTGATCCCCAACCGCTGATCCCAAGACTGCTGATCCCCGACCGATCGTCTGCCACCCTGCGCCCGAACCCACGACGACCGACCACCGCCCCGAGGTTGCCTTGAACGCATCGAAGCTCTTGTTGTCCGTACTGTTGCTGCTCGGTATCGGCGCCGGCCTCTTCTTCTCGCTGCGCAGCGATCCCGGGGACGTGCCGCTGGTACCCACGACCGACTCGCCCACACAGCCAAAGCCGGAGCAACCAGCCCCCATCGAGCCGGCGCCTGCGATCTCAGCGCCGCAGGACCCGATGCCCCAGCCAAACGATGTGCGCGTGACGGTCAAGCCGCCGGCGGATGCCAACACGGACGCACCGCAGGGCATCCGCGGGCGCGTCGTGCTGCCCGGCGGCGCGCCGGCGCCAGACATCGACGTCTTCCTGCTGCGCAGTTCGACCGCCGACGCCCTGAGCATCTATCTCGCCAATCGCCGCGGCCAGAAGATCGAGCCACTCGGTCAGGTGCGCACGGCCACCGACGGCCGGTTCTCGATCGGCGTGGTGAAGGCGGGTGAGACCTACGACCTGCGCGTCGTCAGTGGGAACCATCCCGAGATCCAGCACAAGTCGATCAAGGTCCGGCCCGAAGACTGGTACGACACCGGCGACCTCGAACTGCCGGTGGGCAGCGTGGTCCAAGGCCGCGTGGTCGACGAGACGGGCAAGTTCCCGATCCCAGGCGCGACCGTGTTCCTCACGCTGCCTGGCCTCAACCATCAGATGCTGCCGACCCCTGGGCGCGAGCGCGGCATCATGACGACGGCGGATGGCAGCGGCTTCTTCCGCTACCCCAACGCACCGCGCGACACCATCATCAATCTCGGCGCCGAGGCTGCAGATTACGCCTACACCGAGCGACCGAACCTCCAGATCAAGGCGGCCGAGCAAAACGAGTTCACCATCGAACTCGCGCGCGGTCAGCCCATCCTCGGGACCATCGTCGATCCGACGGGCCGACCGATCGGCGGCGCGTCCATTCTGGCGACGGCGCAGAGTGCCAAGTCGCCGCAGTCCGCCACCGCGCTGTCGAGCACCGACGGCAGCTTCGCCCTGCCCCTGCTGCGCCCGGGTCCCTACCAACTCACGGTGACGGCGACGAACTTCGAAGACGTCATCGAGAAGCCAGTCTTCGCCGGAGCCGAGGATGTCCGCATCGTCCTCGAGCAACGCGGTCGCGTCCGCTTGCGCGTGCTGTCGGCCAAGGGCCAGCCGCTGAAGAACTACACGGTCGGACTGAAGCGCTACTTCGCCAACAACCCAGGCAGCATCGGCAAGGTGCCAGAGTTCCGGGACGTTCGCATCACGCCCGCGGACTACGAGGGCGACTATGCCAACATCCGCAACGTTCCAAACGGTGACTTCGTCTTCCAGATCATCGAGAGCGAGCACGCCAAGACCCTGTCGAGCTTCTTCACCATGACCGCGGAGAAGGAGTCTCCCACCATCGACGTGACGCTCATCCTGGGTGCGGCGATCAGCGGACAAGTCGTCGACGACCAGGGCCGCCCGGTGCCGGGCGCCACGGTCGTGACCGACATGAACGGCGGCGTCGCAATCGACACGGGCTTCTTTGAGATGTTCCGCAGCTTCCTGCCGGACAAGCACACCACGAGCTCGGAGAAGACCGACAGCAACGGTCGGTTCCGCCTGCGCCGTCTCGCCTTCGCCGACTACATGCTGCGCGTTTCGCATCCCGACTTCTGCGAGGGCATCGTGCTCGAGATCAAGCTCGAGACGGATAGCGAAGACCGCAACGTCGGTCAGATCCAGTTGCGCCGCGGCGCGTTGGTCGAGGGCACGTGTCGCCTCGGCGGCCGCGGCAGCGGCCAGATCAAGGTGATGATCGGCCCGCCCACGGGCTTCAAACCTGAACTCGACCCCCAAGGCAAGCCCGCGCCGATGTTCACGGCAACGGCAACGACGGACGGCGACGGCATCTATCGCTTCCTGAAGCGCGTCCCACCCGGCACCTACAAGATCCACGCCTTCAAGGAAGCCGGTGGCGACGACGTGTTCGGGCGCTTCAAGCAGATGAGGGAGACCGAGCGGCCGCTGATCATCACGATCGGCCAGGACCAAGCGGTCCAGAACTTCGACATGTCGCTGTAGGCCGCCTGCGGGCGCACGCAGGCCCGCAGTTCGTAGGGCAGCCTAGCCCGGGCGCGGGTAGTCTCCCCGCCCCAATGGACCGCACGCCCGACGATCGACCGACCCCGACGACCTACTGGGACTACATCCGCGTCGAGGATCTGCTCTCGCTCCAGAAGGGGCGCGACGACAGCGACCACAGCCTGTCCGATGACGAAGTTCGCTTCATCGTCATCCACCAGATCGACGAGCTGTGGTTCAAGCTTGTGCTGCGCGAACTCGCAACGGCGCGGAACCTGTTTGCGCGCGTGCCCGTGCCCGAATCGGACCTCGGGTTCGCCGTCGCCGCCCTGCGTCGCATCACGACGATCTTCGTGCTCGCGGCCCAGCACTTCACCCTGATGGAGACGATGCGGACACAGGACTACCTCCTGTTCCGCGACAAGCTCTACCCCGCCTCGGGCTTCCAGTCGGCGCAACTGCGCGAGATCGAGATCCTCATGGGTCTCGATGATCGCGACCGAATCCCGCTCGGCAAGGAGCAGAGCTTCAAGACTGCGCTCAAAGCACCCTCCGGTGGCGACTCCCCGGCGTTGCGCCGCGTCGAGGCCCGCGAAGCCGACACCCCGACGCTGAAACATGCGGTAATGAGTTGGTTGTCACGGACACCTATCGACGGCAGCTCGCCGAATGACCCCAACGACCATGCCGTCGTCGATGCATTCGTTGCCCGCTACGTGAGCGGCCACGAACGCATGCTCCTCGACGCCAGCAACAGCGCCATCGCGATGCAGGCAATGACCAAGGAGGACGAGGCCAGACTTCGGCAGCGTTACCAAGGCCAGTTCGAGGGATCGCGCATGCACATGGAAGCACTCGACGTCGAACCGAGCACGCGAGCGGCGACCAAGCGCCTGCGCGCTGCGATTCTGTTCGTCGACAGCAATCGCGATCTGCCCCTCCTCAGTTGGCCAGGTCAAGTCATCGACGCGCTGATCGAGTGTGAGCAGAGCACTCTGGTGTTCCGTCAGCGCCACGCACGCATGGTCGAGCGCGTGATCGGACGTCGCATCGGCACTGGCGGCAGCGACGGCGTCGCCTACCTCGACAGCACGGCACTGCGCTACCGCGTGTTCCCCGAGATCTGGGCAGCCCGCACGCTGCTGCTGCCGCCGGGGCTCTGTCCGAAGGTCCAGAATCGCGCCTTCTACGGCTTCCAGCACGCTTGACCTAGCTTCGACCCCGTTCTCCGTCAGTGCGCTCGGCCCGCCGGCCGTGCGCTCGGCGACGGCGCCGTCCTTCCTGCTGCTGCTAGCGAGCGAGCCGACGATTCTCGGGGCGCGACTCGCGGCGCGTGAACGCCAGCACGTTGCCTCGCGGACGTTCCTTGCGGAAGCCGAGCAAGTGGAAGATCTCGGTCACGAACCACCGGGCAACGCGCCGATCGACGAGGATCGTGTTGACGTCCGCCGGATCGCGCCGAATGCCCGGCAACCAGTGCACGATGGCATCGAGCCGGAAGCGTCGCATCCCGCGGGCAACGAGCATCCAGAAGGACCGCACATCGCGCGCCAAGAAGAAGCCGTCGTCACCGAGCGCTTGGTAGAGCGGCAGCATGACGCGGCCGGGATACGGCGCCGGCACGACCCCACGCACATCGGTGCCGAGTTGGTCGCCTTTGCGGACGGCATCGAAATTCTTGAAGCCCGGCTTCATCACGAAGCGATCCCCGGCCGTGATCGCATGGCGATGCACGATCTCCACGACCTTGGGCTGACCTTCGGTCACCTTCTTGATGTGGGCGCGGAACGGCGCGACATCGAACTGTGCCGACCGCAGCATGCCGAGACTCTCGAGCAGCAGCCACAAAACTGCCTCGTGGTTTCCGACCGTGTCGCTGTGTTGGTGGCGCCCGCCTTCGATGGCGAAGTTGACGATGCCACGTTGGCTCCACCACTCGAGCGACGCACCGTCGATCGTCTCCTCGATGCCCAGAATCAGCGGGATCCCCGTCGACAGCGCGACGCGACGGTTGTCGCTGGTGTCGGCGAGGCACAGAAACGGCGGCCCATCGGCTGAGCTGGTGTGCAGGTCGACGAATACGACCGGGCCGCGTGCCGCCTGGATCACGCGCTCGAACAGGGCGAGCAGCGAGCGCTGCTCTCGGTCCTCCTCGCTGTCGTCGGCTGCATTCCCAAGAAGCAGGCGACCGATGTTGTCTTGGCCCCACTGACGGTTCAGGTCGCGCTTCAAGAAGCGAACCCCTTTGGCCAATGCCTGCAAGTTGCCGCCGAACGCGACGACCCGGCCCTGGATGTCGAGTTCCAGCTCTTGCAGTCGGCCGAGCACGCGCTGCACGGCGAGGACGCCAGCGGGCTCGTTACCGTGCATGCCCGCGAGCACGCACAGCACGGGGCCCTTGTGGCCGCAATCCCAGGTCCCCAGCTCGCGACGGAACGTCGACAGTTCGCCGGTCGTCATGGTCATTCGGCTTGGCTCTCGCGCAGGTGCTTTTCGAACAGCATCGCCGCGACGCGGATCAGATCGCGTTCGGTGATGATGCCGACGAGACGCTTGTCCTCGACCACCGGCAGGCAGCCGACCTTGTGGTTGCGCATCAGCTCGATGGCGTCGAGCGTCGGCGTTGCCGGCGTCACGACCACGGGATCGCGCTTCATGATGTCCTTCACGGCGACGGCTTGCTGCCCGAGTTCCTTGCTCTTCATGCCCTGCCCCACGAGCCGCAGCAACGAGCGGTGAGAGACCAGGCCGACCAAGCAGCCTTCGTTGTCCTCCACTGGCACGTGCCGAATGTGGCGCCAGTCCATCAGGCTCGCGGCGAGATCCACGACGTCCTCGGGGTGCACCGTGAACAGGTCCGTCGTCATGAACTGACCGACCTGGGAGTAACTCTCGCGCCAGCCCTCGAACTCGCCGGTGTCGGCCAGCTCCCACAGGTGGACCGGTTCGCCACTGCGTTGCCGGCTCGAAGCCGCGCGCACGATCGCGCACATGCGCTGGTCCTTGGTGCCCTTCTC
The DNA here is from genome assembly GCA_945871815.1 of Singulisphaera sp. GP187. Lineage (GTDB taxonomy): Bacteria > Planctomycetota > UBA1135 > UBA1135 > UBA2386 > SXPK01. The sequence goes on along the minus strand of CAMBXM010000017.1, from coordinate 19,078 downwards.
ACCCATGGCGGCCAGCGAGTCGAGCGACCAGCGCGCACCGGTACGGTTGCGCTTCACTCGCTCCTGCAACACGCCGAGGTAGCGGTCGATGTCGCTGGAGTCGACCTTGGCCTGCTTGAGGCCCTCGCGGGCGAGCGGCAACAGGATCTCCTCGATCAGGACGGGCGCTGGGTACTCCTTGCCATGGAACCACGTCAGGTTCGCCTGCAGGCCGAGTCGCGCCGCAGCGAGGAAGTTGCCGCGGGCGTCATCAAACCTCATGACCTTGGCAACGTCCTGCACTTCGTGGCTGACCGAGGACATCAAGCCGAAGAAGAAGGCTGCCGTCGCCATTTCGTCGAGCACACTCGGCCCCGACGGGAAGGCCCGCGCTTCGATGCGCAGGTGCGGCTTGCCGTCGCTGATGCCGTAACACGGCCGATTCCAGCGATAGACCGTGCCGTTGTGCAGTCGCAGTGCCGTCAGGTTCGGCACCCCGCCACGGTCGAGCACCGCCATCGGGTCCTCGTCGAGATCCGTCGCCAGCAACAGGCGGAAGCGAGCAAGATCCTCGCGGAAGATCTCGAGAACCGATTCACGCATCCAGCCGTCGCCGAAGTCGACGCGCGGTCGGCGGCCGCGAACCTGGTGCGCCGCCGAACGGCCATCGACGGACTGCTGGAACAGCGCCACTCGCGTCTCCCGCCACAACCGCCGTCCGAGCAGGATCGGCGAGTTGGTGGCCGACGCGAGCACTGGCGCCGTGATCGCCTGGGCACAGTTGTAGAGCTCGGCAAACTCGTGCGGCCCGGCCTGAAAGTGAACTTGGAAGCTCGTGTTGCACGACTCGAGCATGACGTTGTCGTGCGTCATCTCGAACTCGTCGACACCCTTGATGCGGAACTGGAACTCACCGCCGCGCAACTGGGCGAGGGCGTTGTTCAGCGCCAGGAAGCGCGGATTCTGCACCATCGAGTCGAGCGTCAAATCCGAGCGCCGAAGCGTCGGCAAGATGCCCGTCAACACGATATCGCCGCCAAGGCCCGCCGCCGTTCGCCGCGCCTCTTCGAGCAGACCGTTCAGTTCTCGCTCCATCGCCGAGAGGCAGTTGCCGCCGAACACTTGAGGCGTCAGGTTGCACTCGAGGTTGAAGCGAGCGAGCTCGTAGGTGAACTGCTTGTTCCCCTTGAGCTTGTCCATCATCGCGTCCGCGCCGCACCAAGCGCGGCCGCCTCGGTCGATCAGGAACATCTCTTGTTCCGCGCCGATGCGGCGCACGCCCGTCTCGAATCGCTCCTCGCGGAGCATGCGTTCGAGGGCATGCACATCGGCAAGAATCGCCTTCATGAAGGCGCGAAGTTGTTCGTCGCTGAATGCGCTGTTGACGTCGTGGCGACCCATGATGATTTGTGGCTCTTGCTACCCGTCGACAGGACGCCTTGGTGGAGGAACGCGGCGCGGTCCGCGAGCCTGCACGCGACGGACGGGGAGGGCGCGCATGGTCCCGTACCAGTCCCCCGAGGGAAACGGTCCACCGGCAGATCGCAGCCCGTTTCCGGCCGGCCCCCACTGGTGCAACCACAGTATCGCTGCCTAGAGTGCGCGCGTGTCTTCCCCATCCATCGCGGACAACACCGTCGTCACTCTCCACTATCAGCTCACCCTCGACGACGGCTCGATCGCCGACTCGTCGTTCGAAGGTGACCCGCTGGCCTATCTGCATGGCCACGGCAACCTGGTCCCGGGACTCGAGCGCAAACTGCTCGGCAAGAAGCCCGGTGACAAGTTCGAGGTCAACGTGCCGCCAGCAGAAGGCTACGGCGAATACGACCCGAGCGCTGACCAGACCCTACCCCGCTCGGCCTTCCCCCCTGACGTCGATATCGAGGAAGGCATGGGCTTCCACACCGAGGACGATCAGGGCAATCCCATCCCGTTGTTCGTCAAGGAAGTGAAGGCCGCCACCAAGGAAGTGGTCATCACGACGAACCATCCGCTGTCCGGCCAGCGACTGAACTTCCGCATCGAAGTGCTGTCGGTGCGGTCCGCCACCAAGGATGAGTTGAAGCACGGGCACGTGCACGGCCCGGGCGGCCACCACCACTGAGCGCCCGCAAGGCTCGGTGAAGAAACGCCCCGACCCTTGCAGGCGGCGCGGCCCTCGGCTTCCGTGCACGGCATGCTCCGCCGCCGCCCGCAGTCCTTGGCATTGGCTCTCCTGCTCGTGCTCGCGGTCGCGGCGTGCTCGGCGCCGACGGCACGCGCGTTCGCTACTGCCGTCGAGGACGCCGCCAGCGCGCCTGCTGCGGCAATCGCCACGGCGCACGACCGGGTGCACACAACCCGAGCGGGCAAGCACCTGCTGACCGTGCCGAAGGAAGACGACGCCTTCGGGTTTGTCGTCTACGGCGACCGCACCGGCGGCACCAAGGAGGGCATCGCGGTGCTGCGCGACGCGGTGCGTGACACCAACCTGATCGATCCCGACCTGGTGTTCACCGTCGGCGACTTGGTGAACGGCTACAACGGCGACGCGCAGTGGAAGGAGCAAGCCAGCGAATACCGCGAGGCGATGAGCCACCTGCGCATGCCGTGGTTCCCGGTTGCGGGCAACCACGACGTCTACTGGCGCGGCGAGGGCAAGCCGAGCGGCGAGCACGAGCACAACTTCGAGACCGCGTTCGGGCCCCTGTGGTATGCCCTGGAGCACAAGAACTGCCTGTTCCTCGCGCTCTACAGCGACGAAGGGGATCCCGCGACCGGCAAGAAGGACTTCGGCGACCCGTTGTGCCAGCGCATGTCGGAGGTGCAGTTCGAGTGGCTGCGCACAACGCTGCAGCAGCACAAGGACAAGCGGCACATCTTCGTCTTCTTGCACCATCCTCGCTGGCTGCCGGCGCGCTATCCCGGGGCTGATTGGGACCGCGTGCACCAGGTCTTGGCGCAGAACGGCAACGTCACGGCCGTATTCGCCGGGCACATCCACCGCATGCGCTTTGACGGCGTCCGCGATGGCATCCAGTACTACACGCTGGCTGCGGTCGGCGCGTATCTCGACCTGCCACTGCCGCAGGTCGGATTTCTGCACGAGTTCCACGTCGTCACCGTTCGCGACGAAGGGATCCAGCTCGCGGCCTTGCCGGTCGGAGCCGTCATGGACCCGAAAGCGATCACCGGCGCGATGAGCGATGACGTCGAAGCGCTGCACGCCCGACTGCGACCCGAGAATGCTCGCGGCCTCGCCTTTGGCGCGGATGGCAGCGCGACGGGCGAGATCCTCGTCGACTTCCACAACCCGGCGAGCCAACCGATCGAACTCGTGCTGCTGCCGGAAGGCGACGACTCGTGGAGCTTTGGCGAGGACCACACGCACTTGCAGCTTGCCGCCGGTGCGCGGGCGACCGCCACAATCGCCGCCCGACGCCGCAGCAGCGACGCCACCGTCGCGCCGACCATGCCGCTCGTCGTGCTGCGCACGGACTATCTCTGCAACGGCCTTCGCATCGCGCTACCCGAAGTGCGCGCCGAACTCTCGCTGCAGCCCACGGACCTCGTCGGTCCAGCAGACGCAAAGAACGGCAGTGTCGCCCTCGATGGCGACAACGGCACGTCCCTCCGCGTCGAGCACGGTTTGCTCCAGGTGCCCGACGGACCGCTCACGGTCGAGGCCTGGGTCCGCGCCGACCAGCAGAAGGGCCGGCGCGCAGTGGTTGCGAAGACCGAGGGCAGCGAGTACGCGCTCACCCTGAGCGACGGCAAGCCCCACTTCGCCATCCGACTGGGCAACGCCTATGTCGCGGCGCGGGCGCCTGCGGCGTTGTCGCAGGAGGCCCAGTGGCACCATCTTGCCGGTGTCTACGACGGCAGTGAGGTTCGGCTCTACATCGACGGCGCGCTCGCCGCAAAGACACCTGGGGCCGGGACGCGCACTACCAACACACTGCCGCTCTTCGTCGGTGCCGACCCAAATGGGAAGGGCCAGCCGACCTCGTGCTTCTGCGGTGCAATCGACGAACTGCGGATCTCCACCACCGCGCGCTACGCCGGCACGAACTTCGACGCCCCCCTGCGCCACGAGCCCGACGGCGCCACCGCATTGCTGCTGCACTTCGACGTCGACCTCGGCGCGTGGTCACCGGACTCGTCGGGTAAGGGCGCGCACGCGCGTCGCCTTGGTCGCGCCCGCTGCGTGGCCGCGCCCGCCGCGAAGTGACCCGCAAGCGCCGTGGAGCGGCGGCCGCTACCGCGCTACAACGCGCCGATGCCGAAGCCGTCGAAGTCGCAGCCGCCGAAGCGAACGCCCCCGTCGCGATCGAAGACCCAAACCCGCTCGAAACCAAAGCGCTTGGCGCAAACCGCGACGACGAAGCCACCGTTCACCGCGCGCACAGCCGACAAGCACGTGCTCTACCAACTCTCGGTGCAGGCGCCTCTGCGCGAGGTCAAGTTCCTGTCGCGCTACTTCCAGAAGGCCACCGGCTGCGAACTGAACACCCTGCGCGAGGATTTCTGCGGCACGGGACTCATGGCCAGTTGGTTCGTGAAGCACAAGCCGCAGAACCGTGCGATTGGTGTCGACCTCGATCAGCCGACGCTGGACTGGGGCGTAGTCAACAATGTCGACACCCTGCTCGATGACGAACAAAAGACGCGCCTCACGCTGCTGTGCAAGGACGTGCGGACAGTCACAAGGCCAAAGGCGCAAGCGATCGCCGCGCTGAACTTCAGCTACTCGGTGTTCAAGCAGCGAGCCGAGTTGCTCGCCTACTTCCACGCCTGCTACCAGGGCCTGGAGCCCGGCGGCTTGCTGTTCCTCGATGGCTGGGGGGGGCCCGACGTACAGGCCATCAAGACCGACCGCACGCGGCACAAGGGCTTCGACTACTTCTGGGAGCAGCAGAAGTTCGACCCGATCTCGCACCACATCCGCTGCGCGATCTCGTTCAAGTTCCGCGACGGCACGCGGATGAAGAACGCGTTCGTTTACGACTGGCGGCTCTGGAACATGCCAGAGCTTCGAGAACTGATGGCGGAAGCCGGCTTCACCGACACGCACATCCTGTGGGAAGGGACCCTCGGCGCCACCCGTGCCGGCAACGGGGTGTTCCGGCGCAAGGAAGTCGGCGACGCCGACTCGGCCTGGATTGTCTACGTCATCGGCCGCAAGCCAGGCGGAAAGACTCCGGCCCCATCGAGGGGACGAGCCCGTACGCAGCAGCGCAGTTGACGGGGAGCTTGCCGAAGTGCACCTCGGACAGAAGAATCCTCGCCCCCAGAACGGACCCCGCGAGCTATGACGAAACTTGGAATCCTCGGTGCCGGCAAGATCGGCCGCATGGTCTGCCACATGACCGCCAGCTCGGGCCTCTACCAGGTTCGCATCGGCGATGTGGCAAAGGCCGCGGTCGATGTCGTCGGCCAGCGCTATCCGGGCATCGAAGCCCAGGTTGTCGACTTCGGCGACCAGAAGAGCCTCGATCAGTTCTTGAAAGGCCTGTGGGGGGTCGTGTCGTGCGCCCCCTACCACTGCAACTTGCTGATCGCCGAGCGCGCCAAGGCGAACGGGGTGCACTACTTCGACCTCACCGAGGACGTCGAGGTGACGCAGAAGGTGAAGCAGCTCGCCGACGGCAGCAAGACGGCGTTTGCGCCGCAGTGCGGTCTCGCCCCTGGCTTCATCACGATCGTCGCCAACCACTTGATCCGCGACATGACCGGCGTGCAGGACCTGCGCTTGCGCGTCGGCGCGCTGCCGCGCTACCCGAGCAACCGGCTCAACTACAACCTGACCTGGAGCACCGAAGGACTCATCAACGAGTACTGCAACCCGTGCGAAGCGCTGCTCGACGGCGAAGTGCAGATGGTGCAGCCGATGCAGGACCAGGAACGACTGACCATCGACGGCGTCGAGTACGAGGCCTTCAACACCTCGGGCGGTCTCGGCACGTTGGCGATCTCGCTGCTCGGCAAGGTGCGCAACGTCAACTACAAGACGATCCGCTACCCGGGCCACTGCGAGCTGATGAAGTTCCTGCTGCAGGACCTCGGCATGCGCGACCACCAGAAGGAGCTGGCGACGATCTTCGAGCGCTCGTTGCCGACCACCAACCAGGACCAGATCGTGGTCTTCGTCAGCGCCACCGGCATGCTGAAGGGCCGCTTCACCGAAGCGACCTACGCGCGCACGATCTACCACCGTCAGTTCGACGGTCAGGATTGGAGCGGCATCCAGATCACGACGGCAGCCGGTGTCTGCGGCGTGGTCGACATGATGCGAGAGGGCAAGCTGCCGCAAAGCGGCTTGGTGCGCATGGAGCAGGTCAGCTACCCGGACTTCCTCGCGAACCGGTTCGGCCAGTACTACGCCTGATCGCGGAAGGCGCCTGATCGCGGCCGGCGCGCACGCTGACGCCGCATCTCGCACCGCCGCTGCGCAAGACCAACTGCTCGCTTGCGCAAACAGCGGAGGGAGCCAGAATCCTGGCCCATGCCGAAGTTCCCGCTGCTGTGCGCGATGATGTTCCTGCAGTTCTTCGTCTGGGGGAGCTGGTACGTCACCGCGGGAACCTTCGTGCCGGCGATGGGCTGGCCGCAGGAGACGACCGGCTGGGTCTACACCTGCGGCCCGATCGCCGCGCTGATCTCGCCGCTATTCCTCGGGCTGATCGCCGATCGCTTCTTCCAGAGCCAGCGCGTGCTCGCCGTCATGCATCTGCTCGGCGCGGTGCTGATGCTCAACTTCGTCCCCGGCGCGATCGAAGCGAAGAGCGCGGTCCACTTCGAGTGGTACGTGCTGGCCTACATGCTCTGCTACATGCCGACGCTGGGCCTCTCGAACACCATCGCGTTCACGCACATCCAGAACCCAGAGACGCAGTTTCCGCTGGCGCGCGTGTTCGGCACGCTGGGCTGGATTGCCGCGGTGACGCTGGTCAGCAAAGGGCTGCAAGCCGATACCAAGCCAGTCATGTTCCTCGTCGCCGGCTACAGCTCGCTGCTGATGGCGGTGCTGAGCTGGATCCTGCCGAGCACGCCGCCCCCCGCCGCCGGCAAGAAGACGAACCTCGTCGAGACCCTGGGCCTCGGTGCCTTACCGCTCTTGAAGGAACCGTCCTTCGCGATCTTCCTGCTGTGCTCGTTCCTGATCTGTATCCCGCTCGCGGGCTACTACAGCTACGGCAGTCAGTACGCCGCGACTGCGTTCGAGAACCCGGGCTTCTACATGACCTTCGGCCAGTGGGCCGAGGTGCTGTTCATGGTGGCGATGCCGCTGTGCTTTATGAAGCTCGGGGTCAAGTGGATGCTCGCGGTCGGCATGCTGGCTTGGGTCGTCCGCTACGCGCTGTTCAGCTACGGCGCCGCCAGCACACCGCCGTCCGAATGGATGGTCCTTACAGGGATCCTGCTCCACGGCATCTGCTACGACTTCTTCTTCGTCACCGGTCAGATCTACGTCGACCAGAAGGCGCGCAAGGAGATCCGCGGCCAAGCGCAGAGCTTCCTCGTGCTGGTGACGCAGGGCCTCGGCATGCTGATCGGAGTCCGGGTCATGACCAACATCGTGAAGGAGCACACCGTCGTGAAGCAGGTCGACTGGCAGGCCGTTTGGCTGCAGCCATGCCTGTTCGCCGCCGCGATCCTCACCGTCTTCGTGCTGCTGTTCCGCGGTCGCGCGACGGCTGCAACTCGCTGAACTCCGAACTCCACAGAAGCGAACCCCACCCCAACATGAGCGCCATCATCGCCCTGCACGCCCGCGAAGTCCTCGACTCGCGCGGCAACCCCACCATCGAAGTCGAAATCGAACTCGAGACCGGCGCCCACGGCCGCGCCATCGTCCCGTCCGGCGCCTCGACGGGCGCCCACGAAGCGGTCGAACTGCGCGACGGCGACAAGAAGCGCTACCTCGGCAAGGGCGTCCTGCAGGCGGTCTCGAACGTCGCCACGACGATCGCCGACGCACTGCTCGGCCAGCCGGCCGAAGACCAGCATGCGATCGACGCGATCATGCGCGAGGTCGACGGCAGCAAGAACAAGAGCAAGCTCGGCGCCAACGCGATCCTCGGCGTCAGCCTCGCTTGCGCCAAAGCCGCAGCCGACGAGGCCGGGCAACCGCTGTGGCGCTGGCTCGGCGGCGCCAACGCGCGACGCCTGCCGGTGCCGATGATGAACATCCTGAATGGCGGCGCGCACGCCGACAACACGGTCGACTTCCAGGAGTTCATGGTGATGCCGATCGGCGCCAAGACCTTCCGCGAAGGGCTGCGCATGGGCACCGAGGTGTTCCACACGCTGAAGGCCGTGCTCAAGGCAAAGAAGCTGGCGACCGCGGTCGGCGACGAGGGTGGCTTCGCGCCGAACCTCGAGAGCAACGCCGCCGCGTTCGAGATCATCCTCGAGGCGATCAAGAAGGCGGGCTACAAGGCGGGTTCCGACGTGATGCTGGCGCTCGACGCCGCGAGCACGGAGCTGTTCGCGAAGGGGAACTACACGCTCGAAGGCGAGGGCAAGACCCTGGACAGCAAGGGCATGGTCGAACTGCTGGCGAAGTGGAGCTCCGACTTCCCGATCTATTCGATCGAGGACGGCATGGCCGAGGACGATTGGGACGGCTGGAAGATGCTGACGGCGAAGATCGGCGACAAGGTGCAGATCGTCGGCGACGACCTGTTCGTCACCAACACCGAGCGCCTGCAGCGCGGCATCACCGAGAAGGCGGCGAACGCGATCCTCGTCAAGGTCAACCAGATCGGCACGCTGACGGAGACGTTCGAAGCGATCACGATGGCGCACCGCGCCGGCTTCCGCGCGGTGATGTCGCACCGCAGCGGCGAGAGCGAGGACAGCACGATCGCGGATCTCGCGGTGGCGATGAACTGCGGCCAGATCAAGACCGGCGCGCCGTGCCGGAGCGATCGCGTGGCGAAGTACAACCAACTGCTGCGCATCGAAGAGCAGTTGGGCGAAGCGGCGATCTACGGGATCTGACCCGAACAGCGCGCCGTGCTGTACCAGATCCTCGCCTATGTCTGCCTGGGCCTCGCCGCGCTGCTATTCCTCGCGGCCGGCCTCCTTCTGCTGATCGCCCCCGATTGGATCGGGCGGCGAGCCAGCCTCCAGAACCTGTCGCCGCGTGCCCGCACCTTCGTGCGCACGGTGAAGGGAGGTGCCTGCATCGTCCTGGCCCTGTTCTGGGTCCTCTGTCTCCTGCAGCCGCACTGGTTCCTCATCGGCTTGGCATCGGCCGGGTATGCCGTCACAGCGGCCGCGGCCGCTCGATTCGTGGGCCTGTGGACCGAACGGCGCCGCGACCGCCCGCGGGTGGCCCTCTTCGTCTTCGAGCTCGTGCTCGGCATCGCCACCGTGTCGCTGTCGATGTGCTGACGCCGAGGCGAAGCGCCGCCGTCGAGGCGGTGAGCAGCCCTCACTTCGCGTAGCCGGTCATCTCGAGATACCCGACCCCGCTACACGACCCGCGGACCGCGACGCAACCTTCCCAGTAGCGGACGCGCGTGCGCAGCTCCTGGTCGGCGACGCGAGGTACCACCTCCACGTCGAGGCCGAGCTTCTTGGAACGCAACCGCCACGCACCAGGGTACTCCGCGCGCCCATCCGTCGCGCGCCACGTCCCCTGCGGCTCGGCCATCACGTCGGCGAGAGCGAGCCGTGCGCTCGTGCCATCTGCGCGCGTCCACGTGCCTTGGCTGTGTGCGTCGATCGAACCGTCGCGTCGCCGCAGTTGGTACCACGTCAGCTCGCACCCGTCGTCGAACTGCAGCGAGAACCAATCCCAACCCACCTGCCCCTCGCCCAACGCCGACGTACTCCACTCGCGATCGCACCACGCGGCCCCCGTCACGCCCGCCGCGCGCCCGTCGACCTCGATCGTGCCCACCGCCGACAGCCGCGTCGCCGAGTAGTAGATCGACGCGTTGCCGGGCTCCGAGCTCTTCTGGCTCAGCCCGCGGTCGCCTTGCAGCACGAGCGCCTTCTGCGCCTCGACCACGAGATCGAACGCGAAGCCCTCGCCGCGCGCAGTCAGCCGCATCGGCGGGAACCGATCCGGCGACGGCGCAGCGCCGCTCGGCTCCGCGCGCCAGTCGGCGCACCAGAGAACCGGACCGTGCTCGCCAAGAACGACACCAGCGCGCAGGGAGTCGCGGCGCAGCAGGCGCTCTTCGGCGTGAAATCGCTCGCCGCCGACATCGGTCACCGCCGCATGGACCAGCACGAGTTCGCGGCTCGCAAGCGACGCGGACCGCGGGGCCTCGCCATCGGGCGGTGCCAGCGCCTGGCGAAAGAACACGAGTTCGAAGCCGAACGCGCGTCCGCCTTCGTCCGTCACGTTGCCGGTCCAGTACCACCACTCGGTTCGAAAACTGTCGTGCGGCCCGTGATCGCGCGGAAACGTGAGCGTCGGCACCGAAGTGGCGCGGTCGTAGCCGGCGACGTCGCCTGCGGCAAGGACGTCGGCCAGCGCGAGTTCGCCGCCCGTCGACGCAATCGGCTCGCCACCGCACGCAGTGACGACGGTCAGCAGTAGGAGCAGCAGATCGCGAATCCCGATCATCGTCATTCCTCCCGCAACGCCACGGCCGGCACCGCACGCGCCATTCGCCATGCCGGCCACAGGCCAGCCAAGAACGCCGAGCCCACCGCCAGCCAGATCGCCTCCCACAAGAGCGCGGGCGGCAACGTGAACTCGGTCAAGGTCCAGCCAAACGATCCGCGGTTGACGACCGTGGCCAGTACGTAGCCGACGAAGGCGCCGACGGGCAGCGCCAGGAACCCAGCCCAGACCCCGAGCAACGTCGTTTGGCCGAGCACGAGCAGCACCACGTGTCGCGGCGTGGCGCCCAGCGTGCGCAGCACCGCGATCTCCTTCTGCCGATCGAGTTGCAGTGCCGCGAACGACGACCAGATCCCGAGCACGGCAATCAGAATGCACAGCAGCCGCAGCGCATCCGTGATCGCAAACGTACGGTCGAAGACCTTCAACGAGGTCCGCTCCACCGATTCTCGGGTGCTGACGATCAGGGCCTGTGGAAGCGCATGCACCACGGTGCGCACACGCTCCGCCAGAGCATCCTGGCTTTCGCCAGACATCGCCTCGAGTCCCAAGGACTCCGGTTGGAGCTTCGGGAACCACGACGTCGGCAGCAGCAGTTCGCCGCGCGGGTTGCGGTAGTGTCGTTCGATGCCGACGATCGTCGTGCGTCGCACGCCCTCGCCGCACGCAACGGCGATCGGCGACCCGATCGTCAGCGACAGCCGCGCCGCCAGCGGCTCGGTCGCAATGGCCCCGTTGCCCTGCTGGAATGCTGCGCGCGCCGCGTCGCCGCCGTCGATCAACGGCAACCTCTCGAGCACGCGCGGAGACGGGCCGAAGACCGTGATCGAGGTCTCTTCGAACGGCCCGCCGTGAAAACTCGCGGCCACGCGCATCGGCCGGTAGGTCGACACCGCAGCGAGGCCCGGCAACGCTCGCAGCGCCGACAGCGCGTCCGCGGACAACTCGCCGTGTTCGCGTTCGTCAACGCTGCCCGGCAGCGCCACGTAGACATCGGCCGGAATCACTTCGTCGAGCCAATTGGCGACGCTGCTGCGAAAGCTCTGCACCATGGCCCCCATGCCAGTCGTGATGCCGACGGCGAGCACCAGGGCCGAAACCGAAGAGCCCACGCGCAAGCGCGAGCTCGCGGCACTGCGGGCGACGTAGGCGAGCCACGGCCCGGCATTCGCGACTACCCGCGCGGTGCCCGCGAGCAACAGCTCCATGGCGCGCGGCACCACGAGCGCGATCGCGACCAAAGCGAGCAGCATGCCGCCGTGCGCCATGACGACGTTGCGGCCGGCATTCTGCAGCAAGATCCACGAACCGATTGCGAGCGGCAACAACAGCCACAGCGGCGCTTGCAAGCTGCGCTGCGGCAGCCGTCCACTGACGAACACCGCACGCGGCGGCGCCTGCATCGCCTCGGCCAAGGGCCAGAGTGATGCCAGGACCGCAGTCATGGGGCCCAGCACCATCGCCGTCACCGCGAGCCATGCATCCAACCGAACCGAGTGCAACGCGAAGGTCGCGAAGTGATCGTTCAGCGTACGAACCAGAGGGTCGATCAGCAGTTGCGCCGCGATCCAGCCGCAAACGAGCCCAACGCCACTGCCGAGCAAGCCGAGCAGCACACTCTCGCGCGCGACCGCGCGGCCGATGCGAAAGGCGTCGGCACCGAGCGCGCGCAACAGCGCGAACTCGACCTGCCGACCAGCCACCGCCGCCCGCATCGCCGCATGCACCAAGAAGGCTCCGACCAACAACGCCAGCAGCCCCATCGCTTGCAGGTTGCTGGTGAAGGCCGCCGTCAGTTCGTGAAACGACGCGCGCGCGGCATTGGCTTCGACGCGAATCGAGGGCTCGAGCGCCTGCAGTCGAGCGGACAGCGCTTGCACATCGACGCCGTCATCGAGCACGAGGTCGATGCGATCGACGCGATCCTCCCGTCCGTTCCACTCCTGCGCGGTTGCGATGTCGACGAGCAGCACGTCAAGAAGGCCAGCGACTGCATCGTCAGGAATCGCGAGCAAGCGCTGGGCACCGACGGCGCGGCCACCGGCAAACAACGTCGTCGCGCCGCTGTCGTCGAGAGCGAGCCGCGCGCAGGTTGCACGCGTCGCCACGAAACCGCCGCGGGTCGTCAACAGTCCCGCCAAGGACAGCCCCGCGATTGCACCGGTCCCCGGTCGCACGAGGCCATCGACCAACGGATCGATGCCGAGAACGCGCACGGTTCGCCGGTACGAGGTCGAAGGCTGCACCAGCGCCTCGACGACCGGCGCGGCCACGACACCGCGCTCCGTAGCGAGTGCCGCCAGCACCCGCACGGGCACGAAGCCCTGCTCGCCGCGCACCGCGTGCGTGGCCCTGCCGGTCAGCGCCTCGGACGCGGCCGCGAACGCCGCGGACGCACTTGCCATCGTGGCTTGCACGGCGACGAGCAGAGCGATGCCGACGGCGATCCCGAGCACCGCGAGCGCACTGCGCAACGGCTGTCGCCCATGATGGCGCGCGCTCCAGCGCAGCAGCAACCCGGTCACAACGACAGCGCCTCGACTTCGAGCTTGCCGTGACTGAGCCGGAGCGTGCGCGTGCACTGCCGCGCCACGGCGGTCGCGTGGGTGACCACGAGCAGACTTCCGGCCTGCTCCAACACCACCGACAACAACAACGAGAACACGTCTTGCGCCGACTCGTCGTCGAGGTTGCCAGTAGGTTCGTCGGCGAGTACCAGGGCCGGCTGCAGCGCCACGGCGCGCGCTACCGACAATCGCTGCTGCTCGCCGCCTGACAACACCGCCGGAAACGCACCGGCGCGATCCGCCAAACCGACGCGCCGCAGCAGGTCCTTCGCGCGCGCCATCGATGCGCTCCGTTCCCGCCGCGCCAGTTCGAGGGGCAGGAGCACGTTCTCCAACGCCGTCAAGGTCGGCAGCAGGTGGAAGGCCTGGAACACGAACCCGACGTGCTGCTGGCGGACGTTGGCCCGGGCCTTTTCGTCAAGCGCCGCGAGGTCGTGCCCGAGCAGTGCGATCCGCCCACGGTCTGGACGATCGAGCCCAGCGATCAGGTTGAGCAGCGTCGACTTGCCGGAGCCCGAGCGACCGACGATCGCGCAGGATGTAGCAGGCGCGAGTTCGAAATCGACCCCGTTCAGGATCGCGCGGTCCGTGCGGCCTTCGCGACAGGACTTGTGCACCGCGGACAATGACACGACGGGGACGCTCACACTGTCCCTGGTTACCCCGTGGCGCCGCAATGGCAAGCGGCAGTTGCAACTGCCGAGGTCTCACGCCGCAATCGGACTGAGGGCCGTCCTGAGCTGCCGCCGCTTCCACAGCAAGAAGACCACCGGGTAGACCAAGAGTTCCATGAAGAAGCGGATCGTGATGCCGCCGATCAGCGGGGCGACCAACCGCCGCGTGACATCCGCGCCGGTGCCCACTGCCCACAGCAATGGCAGCAGCCCGATCATGTCCGTCGCCACGGTCATGGACTTGGGGCGCAATCGTTTGACCGCACCTTGGAAGATCGCGTGGTGCAGGTCCGAGAGGTTCTGCAACTTGCCCGCCCGCTCGGCCTTCTCGTACTCGCTATCGAGGTAGAGCAGCATGATCTGCCCGGTCTCCGCGTCGATGCCGAGCAGCGCGATGATCCCGACCCACACCGCCAGACTCATGTCGTAGTCGAGCGCCCACAGCAACCAGAACGCACCGATCCGCGAGAACGGCACCGCCAGGAGGATCACGCCGACGCGAAACCACGAGCGCGCCCCCCAGTAAAGAAGCAGTACGATCAGCACCAACGTCACCGGGATGAGGACCAGCAGTCGCTCCTCCGATCGCTCGAGTGCCTCGAAGGTGCCGGCCCATTCTCGCGAACATCCGGCCGGCAGCAGCACCGTTGGGGGTTCCACTGCAGCCTAGTGGCGGACTGGCAGCCGCCTCGTGACGGCCCCCACTCCTTCCCATCGCCCGTCGGCGCCGATAGTGTCCTGCACTTCATGAGTTCTCGTCTCCGTGGCCTGCTGTGTTGGTTGCTCTGCGCGCTGATGCTCAGCGCCGGTGCTCCTGCCCAACCGGCACGGCACTGCGGCAACGACACCGAGCCGATGTCGTCGTGCCGCGAGCAGCAGTCCTGCTGCTGCCCCGACGAGGCCGAGAGCGAAGCAACGCGCGGGGAACGGAACTGCGATTGCAAAGCCCCCGAGCGCGAGCCTGCGCCGACGCCGGCGCCCGACGGACCGAAGCTCACGAACCCCCTCTGCGCGCCCGAACCCGCACGCGCCCCGCCGCGCCTGCCGCAGGTTCGCGAACCAGCTGTAGTCATCGCCGCGGCCCCGTGCCCATTCGCGCACGGCCCGCTGCCGTATCGCACGCGTCAAGTCGCCTACTCCGTCTGGCGACTCTAGCGGTCCCTCAGTGGGGACACTCCGTACCCACTGCGAGAGGGACCGGTGCCGTGGCGCAAAACGCAGGAGCCTTGCACTGGTCGTGATCCGCGACCACCTGCGTCCGCGTTCCCGATGCTCCCGATCTACGTCTACTTCAGTGCCCTCGTTGTTCTGATCGTCTGGTTTGCGGTGCTCGTGTCGTTCGCGCGCGGACGCGTCCTTGCCCTGCGCTCCATGCCCGCCATGGCACTATTCGTGGTGTTGTTTGCCACGGCGGAAGGCGCGTTCGCCGTCGGTCGCCGCCACGGTGGGACCACCGTTGCGAGCGGCACGATCTACACGTGCTCCATGCACCCAACCGTCCGCGTCACGGAGCCCGGACTGTGCCCGTCGTGTCGCATGGACCTCGTGCCCGTCGGCACCGTCGCATCGCTCGGCGGGTCCGCGCACGAGATCACCATCGATCCCACCGTGGTGCAGAACATGGGCGTACGGGTCACCGCTGCGGTGCGCTCGCCGATGCAGCGCAGCGTGCGCGCGTTTGGCGAACTGCGCGCAGCCGAGACCGGGCTCGCCGATATCGCGCTGAAGTTCGACGGCTTCGTCGAGGATCTCTTCGCTGACACCGTTGGCATGCGCATCGAAGAGGGCGACGCCCTGTTCTCGGTCTACGCGCCCGAACTCCTGGTCGCCCAGTCCGAGCTGATCGCCGCCGCCCAGAGCGGGGATGCCGCTTTGGTCCTCGCCGCCAAGAGCAAGCTCGCCCTATGGGACGTCAGCGCCGCGGCGATCGAACTCCTCGCAAAGCGCACCGAACCCCTGCGCGCGCTGCCATGGCCGAGCCCCGTCGCCGGTGTGCTGCTGCAGCGCGACGTTGTCCGAGGGGCGCCGGCAATGAAGAACAGTGTGCTGTTGCGCATCAGCGATCTGTCGACACTGTGGCTCGACGCCCAGGTGCCGTCCTCACAGTTGCAGGCACTCCAGACCGGACTCGAAGGCACCGCCACGTTTGACGACGTGCCGCTGCGCGAGTGGAAGGGCAACGTCGTGTTCGTTGCTCCCGAGGTCGATCGGACGACGCGGACGGGCACCGTGCGTCTGGCGATCGACAACCGTGAGGGCGCGTTGCGTCCTGGCATGTGGGCCCGCGTGCGCTTCACCGTGCCGGTCGCCAGTGCAGCCGTGCGCGTCCCCCAAGAGGCGGTGCTCGACACCGGTCGACGACAGCTCATCTGGCTCGCGGTCGGCAAGGGCCACTTCTCGCCGCGCGTAGTTCGGACTGGAGCGACGGACGACGACGGCTTCGTGCAGATTCTCGATGGCATCGCACCAGGAGATCTCGTCGTCACCAGCGGCCAGTTCTTGATCGACTCCGAGAGTCGTCTGCGCGAAGGCGCTCGCAAGTTCGAGAACGAAGGGATGATGCCCGGCGGCGACCTCCCGCCGCCGGTGGCAATCCCGCTCACGCCAGCGAGCCAACAGTCCATCGACGCACTTGCCGCCGCCTACCTCGCGGTGTCAGAAGCACTCGCCCAGGACCGCTTCGACCTCGGCTTGCTGCAAGCCATGCGTGCGAGTGCCGACGCCGTGGTGACCACCGCGACCGTACCGCCGGTGCAGTTGCCGGCGACCGAACTGACCAACCTGCTCGATCGGCCGAGCGCCGACCTCGAAGCCGCGCGCGTGTCGTGGAAGCAGATCAGCCAGGCGACAATGCAGCTGTTCGAAGTGGCGCGCCCAAGCGGCACCGCGGGTGCGATGCTCTACATCCACCACTGTCCGATGGCTGAGGCCGATTGGCTCCAGGCCGACGACAAGACCCGCAATCCCTACTACGGCAGTTCGATGCTGGACTGCGGCACCGTCCGCCGTTCGCTGCCGTTGTCGGCGGGAGCCCCCAAGTGATCGCGCGCATCGTCGAGCTCTCGGTCAAGAACCGCGCGCTGGTGCTGATGTGCACGGCGGCACTGCTGGTGTTTGGCGTCTGGGGTCTGCGCAACGTCCGACTCGATGCGATCCCCGATCTGTCCGACGTCCAGGTCATCGTGACCACGGAGTACGAAGGCCAGAACCCGCAAGTCGTCGACGACCAAGTCACGTATCCGCTGTCGAGCGCATTGCTCGCAGTGCCGGGCGCAACCTATGTGCGCGGCCTGTCGATGTTCGAGCAGTCGTTCGTCTACGTGCTGTTCGAGGACGGCACCGACATCTACTGGGCACGCAGCCGCGTACTCGAGTACCTCTCGACGCTGCGCGATCGCCTGCCCGATGGCGTCGAACCCAAGCTCGGGCCCGACGCGACGGGCGTCGGCTGGGTCTACCAATACGCGCTGAAGAGCGATCGCCATGACCTCGCCCAACTGCGCGCGCTGCAGGACTACTACCTTCGCTATCCCCTGTCGGCGGTCGAGGGTGTCGCCGAGATTGCGAGCTTCGGCGGCTTCGTCAAGCAGTACCAGGTCACGCTCGATCAAGAACGGCTCTACGCCTACGGCCTCACGCTCGACGCCGTCGTGACGGCAATCCGCGCCAGCAACGACGACGTCGGTGGCTCAGTCATCGAACGCGGCGAACAGGAGTACATGGTGCGTTCGCGCGGCTACCTCAAAGGTCTCGACGACTTGCGGCTCGTGCCCGTGGGCCTTGGCAAGAACGGTGCGCCAGTGCTCTTGGCCGACGTCGCCAACCTCGCGATCGGCGGCGAGGCCCGACGCAGCGTCGGCGAACTCGACGGCGCGGGCGAGGCCGTCGGCGGCATCGTCGTCGCGCGGTTTGGTGCCAATGCCTACCAAGTGATCCAGGACGTCAAGCAACGGCTGTCCGACTTGAAGGCTGGCCTACCCGCAGGCGTGACCATCGTCGAGACCTACGATCGATCGCTGGTCATCGGCCGCGCCGTCGACACGCTGACCGAAGCGGTGTTCGAAGAACTACTGGTCACCGGCGCCATCTGCCTGCTGTTTCTGCTGCATGTGCGCTCGGCCCTGGTCGCGATCCTCGTGCTGCCAATCGGGCTACTGGTCTCGATCCTGCTGATGACGCTGTTCGGCATCAACGCCAACATCATGTCGATCGGCGGACTCGCACTCGCGATCGGCGTGATGGTCGACAGCGGCGTCGTGCTGGTCGAGAACGCGCACAAGCACATCTTTGCTGCCAGGCTCGCGTTCGAGCGCGACGGCACGCCGATGCCAAAACAACAGGACCTGGTCCTCGCCGCAGCCCGCGAAGTAGCGCCGAGTCTGTTCAGCTCGCTGCTGGTCATCACCGTCAGCTTCCTCCCGATCTTCACGCTCGGCGGCGAATCGGCGCGCATGTTCACGCCGCTGGCGTGGACCAAGACCTTTGCGATCGCGGCCGGGGCAATCCTCGGCATCACGGTCGTGCCGGCACTGATGGTCACGCTGGTCCGCGGCCGCATCCCGCGCGAGGACAGAAACCCGATCCAGCGCATCAGCGAAGCGCTCTACGAGCCGTTCTTCTGGCTGTGCCTCAAGCACCCGTGGGCCACGCTGATCTCGGTGCTCCTGCTCGGGGCCTCGACGATCTACCCGATCCGCGCCATCGGTTCCGAGTTCATGCCCAAGCTCGACGAGGGCGATTTGCTCTACATGCCGACGACTGCCGCCAGCGTCAGCGTTGGCAAAGCCCGCGAAGTGCTGCAGCAGACCGACAAGTTGATTCACCTCGTGCCGGAGGTTCGCAGTGTGCACGGCAAGATCGGCCGCGCCGAGACCGCGACCGACCCGGCACCGCTGTCGATGATCGAGACTGTCGTTCAGCTCGAACCAGACCGCACCAAATGGCGTACGCGCACGGTGCCGCGGGACTATGACGATTGGCCGGCCTTCCTCGACTGGAGCAAGGACCTGCTCGCGATGGTCATGCCGCGCTCGCGGCCGATCACGATGGAGGAACTGAAGTACGGCTGGACCGACGCCGATGGCACACAACACCAAGGCCTCGATGCAATCGTCGAACTGCCAGGCATGGCCAACGCTTGGCCGTACCCGATCGAGAACCGCCTCAACATGCTGGCGACCGGCATCAAGACGCCGGTTGGCATCAAGCTCTACGGCGATGACCTCGCCGAGTTGAACGCGCTGGCGCAGCGCACCGCGGCAGCACTGCAGCCCGACGCCGCCGGCGCG
>CAMBXM010000016.1 GCA_945871815.1 Singulisphaera sp. GP187 | reverse complement strand
ACTGCCATGCATCATCGGCGCCGACGGCAATCGCGACGCTCTGCCGACCGTGCTCCTGGAGGCGCTGGCCGCCGGCCTGCCGATCCTCAGCACACCCGTGGGCGGCGTGGAAGAAATCGCGGACTTCGGCAAGGCGGGGGTCATCGTCCCACCGGCCGACGCACAGGCGGTTGCCACTGAACTGACGAGCCTGCTGCGCGATCCTGCGCGACTCAAGGCCCTATCGATCGCCGGACGCGCCCGCGCCGAGCAGTGCTTCGATCTCTCGACGAACGTCGGCAAGTTGCAGAGTTGGTATCAGAACGGCAAGAAGGCGGCAGGCGCGTGACGCACCCGATCGCCTACCTCTGTGCGGATCCCGGCATCCCGCCGGACAGCAGCAAGGGCGCATCGGTCCATTTCCGAGCGATGGCAAAAGCTATGGCGTTGCTCGGCGCGTCCCTCGACGTGTTCATGACGCGCGCCGGAGAAACCGACGGCTTCCTGCCTCATCGGGCGCAGATCGTCGCAACGCCGCGCGCTGCGGGTATCGCCGGCGAGGTCCTGCAGCTCGCCCATTCGCGGGCGGTGTTCGAAGCACTGCAGGCCGCCGGCCCGCACAGTGCCGTCTACGAACGTCTCGCACTGTTCTCTGGTGGCGGGCTCGCCTACGCCCGGGCCAACGGACTGCCCTACGTTGTCGAGGTCAACGCGCCACTCTGGATCGAAGCCGCGCAGTTCCGTTCCCTGCATCTAGCGGCCACGGCCGAAGCCCTCTGCCTCGACGTACTTCGCGGCGCCGACGCCGTGTTCGCCGTGTCGCGCGAACTCGCCAAGATGCTCGTTGCTGCGGGCGCGCCGAAAGAACGCGTGCACGTTCTCGGCAACGGCGCGCATCTCGACGCCTTTGAGAACGCCAAGCCCATGGCGCGCCCAGCGCAGCTCCAGGGCAAGCCCGTCTTGCTGTTCGTCGGCTCCCTCAAGCCGTGGCACGGGATCGGCTTCTTGCTCGAAGCGTTTGCTGCGCTGCGTCAGCGCCGCGCCTGCGGCCTCTGGATCATCGGCGACGGGCCCGCACGCGCAGAAGTAGAAGCCAAGGTCGCGCAGATGCCCGACGACATCGTGTTCGAGGGGGCCGTCCCGCACGAACTCATGGGTGAGTATCTCGCCGCATCTGACGCCATCTGCGCCCCGTATCCCGCCGCCGCGCCAGGCTACTTCTCGCCCCTCAAGGTCGTCGAGGGCCTAGCAGCGCGCCGGCCGTTGATCGGCAGCCGCGTGCCCTGCGTGCTCGGGGAACTCGGCGACCGGGACCTGCCCGGACTCTTCGACGCCGACGACATTCCCAGCTTCGTTGCCGCCGCCGAACGAGTGCTCGACGACCCCACGAAGGCGCTCGCCGACGAAGAACTCGTCCGCAATCTCGATTGGACCCACAAGGCGCGAATCGTACTGCCATGGCTTCGCCCACAGCCTCACGATGACGAGGCCGTCCGTGGCGACTAACAAGCCGAAGCTGACCATGCGACAGCGGCTGGGTCAGTCGCTCTACGTCTGGCGACGGTTGCTCCCGTACCTGAGCCAGTACCGCCTGCGGCTCTTGTCAGCGTTCTCGCTGACCTGCATCGTCGTGCTCGCCGAACTGGCCAAGCCATGGCCACTCAAGGTCGTCATCGATCAGGTGATCGGGGCCGAACCCTGGGCGATCCTGCCGACGAGCATGACGGGGCGCGAGAACGCCGGGACCCTGGCGCTCCTCGCTGGCTGCGCCGTGCTCGTGTTCTCGCTGATCACCGGCATCGCCAGCTACTTCCGCGACCTGTGGCTCGCAGAAGCGGGCCAGAAGGTCGTCAACAGGATCCGCCGCAGCGCTCTCGAGCGCATGCTGCTCATGTCGCTCGCGTGGCACGAGAAGCACCGCCGGGGCGACATGATGTTGCGGCTGGTCGGCGACGCGAACTCGCTGCGCATGCTGCTGATCGACGGCATCTTCTCGCTGATGCGTGAAGGTCTGCTCGTCGGTGGCACGCTCATCGTCATGCTGATCATGGACTGGCGACTCGCCCTGATGGCCGTCGCGGTGATGCCAGCAATCGGCGTAATGACGTCGCTGTTCGGCGTACGCCTGCGCCGCGCCGCCCGGAAGCAGCGGGCCAAAGAAGGAGAGCTCGCGACTTCGGTCCACGAGACGATGTCCGCGATCCCCGTCATCCAGGCCTACGGGATGGAAGATGAGGCTGCCGAGGCGTTCACGCGAGCCAATCGCAAGAGCGCCAAGGCAGGCCTCGCCGCCACGCGCCTCGAGGGCCGCCTTGGGATCGGCGCCGAGACCGCACTCGCACTCGGCATCGGCGTCACGATGTACTACGGCGCGCTGCGGGTCGCGGCGCCCGAGACCGATCTCTCGGCCGGCGACCTGCTCGTCCTGCTCGCCTATGTTCGCTCGTTCTACAAGCCCATCCGCAAGGCGCTCAGTCGCAGCTCAGTGATGATCAAGGCCGCAGCCTCCGGCGAGCGCATCCTGCACCTGCTCGATGCGGTGCCCGATCTGCCTTGGCCCGAACAGCCACGCACGTTGCCCAAGATCCGCGGTGAGATCACGCTGCAGGACGTCAGCTTTCGCCACGGCGATGGCCGGCAGGTCCTGAAGGGCGCCAATCTCCACATTCCGGCGGGTCAGCACGTGGCCCTCGTCGGCGCCAACGGTTCGGGCAAGACGACCCTCGCGACGCTGTTGCCGCGCCTCCGCGATCCCAGCACCGGAACCGTGCTGGTCGACGGCGTCGACGTGCGCGAACTCGGCGCTCTGCAACTGCGCAATGCGGTTGCGCTCGTCTTCCAAGAGACGATCCTGTTCGACGCAACGCTGCGCGAGAACATCCTGCTCGGACGCCCTGATGCGGACCAGAAGGACGTGGAGGCCGCGGCCAACTGCGCAGGTGTGACCGCGTACTCGGATCAATGGCCCGACGGCCTCGACACCAGTGTCGGCGAACGCGGTGCCGGTCTATCGGGCGGCGAACGGCAGCGCGTAGCACTCGCCCGAGCCCTGGTGCGCAATGCGCCGATCGTCGTGCTCGACGAGCCAACCACGGGACTCGATGCCGTCAGCGAAGAGCGCCTCTGCACCGAAGTGCTCGCTCGCTTGCGCGGCCAGACCGTTCTGCTGATCACACACAACCCTCGCGTGCTCGCTTCGGTCGATCGCGTGATCCGACTCGTCGACGGCCGCCTCGTCGATGTCGATCGTCTCACTGGCCAACAACTGCTCGCGGCACCGCCGAAGGGGCCGCAATGACGCGCGTGTGCCCTCTGCCGGTCGCAGCAACGGAGGCAGCGTTCGCTCGCGCGATCGACCGCGAACTCGTTCAAGAGCTGGCGCAGCAGCATCTCGGCGACGGCGTGCGCCGGGTCGTGCTCGAGCCCGACTATGTGCGCTGGAAAGGCACGGATGGCTGCATCGTCGGCTGGCATGCCAAGGTCGGCGACGACAGCGCGCCGAGCTACGTGACCGTCCGCACCGCGCCGCCGGATCGACTCGCCGACGAGGCGCAGAAGCTGCGCCACCGTGCCGACGAGGAGACCGACGAATGGCAGCGTTCGCTAGCACTCGTCGAAGAGCACGGACTGCTGCTGGTCGGCTTTCCGCTTGATCGCCAGATGCCCGATCTGCGCCGCCTCGTTCGTGCCTCCAAGGTGCGCTCGATGATGACCAGCGTGCGCCCCGATCTGGTGCCGGAGAGTCTGCGCATCAGCAAGAGTCGAAGCCGCCGCGAGATTGTCCGCTACAAGCCTGAACGCCGCGCCGTGCTGCGCTGGGATCTGGGCTTCAAGGGCGGCGATGCAGCAGCCGCGGAACACAGCTTGACCGTCTGGTTCCGCCTGCTCGCCGAGCCGCTGCCGGCTCGCGCGCAGCTCGCCTCGGCAGCGACCGCAGTCGGACTGCGCGTCCCCGAACTGCTCGCCGCACCGCACGAGCGCCTGTTGCTCGAAAGCCACTTGCCGGGCCGCGCGTTTCACCACGGCGATCGGAGCGGGCTCGATGCCGTCGCCACGACACTCGCGCGCCTGCATACCGCAACACTGCCAGCGGGTGCTCCGGTTCGCGACGTCGCATCCGAACTCGACCTCGTCCAACGCGCCTGCATGGATCTGGGGCAATTGACCCCAGAACATGGTCGCCTCGCCGCCGCGGTCGCGTCGCTGCTCGCAGCGTCCGTTCCAGCA
Source organism: Singulisphaera sp. GP187 (assembly GCA_945871815.1). GTDB lineage: Bacteria > Planctomycetota > UBA1135 > UBA1135 > UBA2386 > SXPK01. Next base: position 34,175 of record CAMBXM010000016.1, on the reverse strand, counting down.
CCGTCGCCGGCGCGACTGCTGCATGGCGACTTTCACTGTGGACAGGTGCTACTCGCCAATGACGCCGGCCTCTGTGACTTCGACCGCGCCTGCGCCGGTCCGATCGCCGCCGACCTGGCGTCCTTTCACTCGCATTCGATCGCCGAAGACCCAGCACACGGCGCCTCCTTCGCCGCCGATTTCGTCGCCGCTTACAGCAAGCGGGCTTCGTTGCCAACCTCACCAGAACTGGCGTGGTGGAACGCCGCCGCGCTCGCGCGCATGGCAGCGATGCCGTTCCGGTCTCTGCGCGCCGACTGGCCAGAGGCCTGCGAGCGGTTGCTAGCCCACGCGCATGCAGCAGCCAAGGAGGCGACGAAGTGAACGCCTCGCCCGCCGATTTCGCAGCGCTTCGCAGCGGTCTGCCAGCCATCGACACCGACACCGAACTGGTGCTGCGCAGTGACGATGGCCGGGCGTGCGCGTTGTTGCGCGCCAGTTCTGCGCCACCGCGGAACTTCGTGCTGGATGCGAGCGGAGAGGTTCGCGAGCTGGCACTTGCGCACGACACTCAACTGCCCGCAGCAGGTCTGTTTCTGGCTCCAGCGGAGGTGCAGGCAGCACTCTCCTCGGTACTAGGCCCGGTCACCGAACTACAGTTGGTTGCTTGGCGACCGGGTAAGCGCGCGGTCGTGCGCATGCGGCGCGGCCGCGAGACGGTCTTCGTCAAGTTCCTCGACCGCAAGACGTGGACTCGAGCCAGCGCGGTGTTCGCCAGCCTCGCCGATTCGGTCGGTGCCTTGCACTTTGCGCGCCCAATGTGCCTGCTGCCGGAGTTGTTTGCCTACGCCGCGATGGCTGTCCCGGGGCAGTCCCTGCGCGAGCATCTTGCGCGTGGCAACGCGCCCTCGTGGTTCTTGGTCGACGCGGCGGTGCGCGCGCTCGCAACGGCGCCGTGCGCCGACGACCTCCCGCGCCACGACTTTGCCAGCGCCCGCGATGCCGCAGCAAAGATGCTCCGCAAGGGCGCAGTTGTCGTGCCCGAGCTCGACGACCTTGCCGCCCGCATCGAACAACTGCGCGCTCCTGAGGACAGCCACGAGGGCCTTGTGCACGGGGATCTGCACGACAAGCAGGTCTTTCTCACAGCTGCAGGAGCGTGGCTGATCGACCTCGAAGGCGTCGGCCGCGGTGACGCAAACTTCGACCTCGTAAATCTCGCCGAACACCTGCGCTTGCGGGCATTGCAACAGAGCGGCATCGACGACGGCGCGGCCGACGCGATGCTCGACCGATTTGCGATGCCATCGCCGCTACGGAGCCGCTGGCAAGCGTGCGTTCGCGCGCGACTCTGCGGCGTGTACGCCATGCGCCCTCGATGGGCGGACTTGACACGCGTGCTAGTATCTGAAGTAACCCGGCTTCTCGCTCTCTGACATGTCACGCCCAGGACTCCTTACATGCCTGCTCTTGTCCAGCTGCGTTGCTACCGAGCAAAGCACGGCCGCCAAGCTGCAGCTAGGCACGTGGATCGAAGCCAAAGGCCGCATGGTCAATGGTCGCCCCGTCGTCGACGAAATCGATGAGCTCCCGCGCGGCAGCAGTGACAAGACCGAGAAGGTGGAGATCATTGCCGCGGCCAAGCCCGTCTCCGCGACCGAATTGGAGGTCGTCGGACTTCGCTTCTCGGCCGACAGCGAGACCGAGTACGAATCCGCCGACAAGCAAGCGATCCAGCCATTCCAACCGGCCGACGGCGAATGGTTGCTCCTCAAACTGCGCAACAAGGACAACGCGTTCAAGGTCCGCACGATCCGCAAGTCCGAAGTCCGCGAGCAGTTCAAGGTCGAAGGCGAGTTGTCGCAGATCAGGGCAGCGGACTCTGAAATCGTCGTTGGCGGTATCCGTCTGCCGTTTCAGCAGGGCGCCAGCATCGGCACGCTCGGCGACCGCTCCTCGGACGATCCGCTGGCGTTGTTCAAGGCCGACGATCAGAAGGGTGTGCCGTTCTCGATCCAGGCCAGCGAGAACCTCTTCCTCGGCGGCAGTGCGTCCCTCAGCTACACCGACAAGGAGGAGTACGACTTGGACCGAACGACCGAGCGCGACTCGGCCTCGGCATCGGAGTCGCTCAACCTAGACGCCCTCTGGTTGTTCAACGACAAAGCAAGCTACGCGATCTTCGAGGCAGGAGCCGGTCGCAGCGACACCAACAACGACAACCCAACTCGCGCTGACACCACGAACGAATCGCTGCAGATCACGCGCGGCGCGTTGTCGTTGGCGGTGGCCGAACGAGTCCAACTCTTGGTTGGCCGCACCGACTTCGAAGACGAGAAGGAATGGCTCTTCGACCGCACGCTGGACGGTTTCCGCGCCATCTACAACGACAGCGATTGGCGCGTCGACGTCGGCGCCGCGATTGGGCGCGACTTCGCTGCGCCGGCCAACAACACGGACGGTACCGAACTGTACATGTCGTTGATCCGATATCGCATGTCGGCCGACTGGTGGTTGGGCGGCTACGTCCTGAAGCGCGAAGATCACACCGCGCGCGACCACGAGCCAGTGCTGTTCGGCTTGCGCTCCATCGACGATCCCAAGGTCGGCCTTGGTCACTGGGCCGAACTCGGCTTCGCCCGCGGCCACAGTCGCTGGGGTATCAATGATGGTGGCCCGATCAACGACGAGGTCGCGGCGCAGGTGGAAGACGTGAACGGCTGGGCCTTCGACTTACTGGGCCGCTACACGTTCGACAACGATCTGCGCCCATCGCTGCAGTTCGGCTATGCCTACGGCTCGGGTGAGAAGGACAGCAGTTCGGTCCAGGGCTATCGCCAGAGCGGCTTCAACGACAACAACGCCAAGCTCGGTGGCGTCACCAGTATTCGCTACTACGGCGACGTCTTCCGGCCCGAACTCGCCAACATCGCGATCCTGACGGCAGCAGCGTCCTTTCGACCGCTGCCCAACACGTCGATCACAGCGGTCTACCACACGTATCTGCAAGACTTCGCGTCGCAGACCGCGCCCCTCAACGATCTGCGCATCGGCGCCGGCAGCATCCCCAATGGGCGCGACCCGAACCTCGGCTGGGAGCTTGACCTCGTGTTCGGTTACCGCGCCGGTCTTCTGACCGTAGAGACCATCTTGGGTCACTTCGAACCAGGCCCCGCTTTCGACGCGCAGGAACCTGCTACCAAGTTCGACCTCACGGCCCGCATCAGCTTCTGATCCCCATGGCCATTTCCTTTCGCAACACGTTCGCACTGCTGCTTGCTGCTGGTTTGACTGGGTGCGGTGGCAACATCGGCGATCTCGTGGGTCCATCGGTGCGCCCGAACCCGCCCATTCTCCCGCCCAGCGCCACGCCCAGTACTGGCCTCACAGCTCTGTGTGCCGGCGATGGCATCTTGCGTGCCGACTACGTCCTGCCGGGTGCGGGTTTCGAGGCGGCACTGTTCCTCGGCCTCGATCGGCTGACGCTGTTCGCCAGCGCTCCCGTCGCCGCCCCACTGACCAGCGACAACCGCATCTTCGCCACTGCAGACCTGCCGACTCTGGTCGTGAATGGGACGACGGTTCACGCCGGCTTCGGCATTCGCAAGACGGGCACCACTGCATGGACGCCGGTTGGTACCGCGATCCGCTGCCGCCCGAGCGCGCCGATCTATGTCGACAGTAACGGTCCAACCAACGGTGATGGCTCGACACCTGCCCTGGCCTACCCGAAACTCGACAACGCGCTGCTCGTCGGGGCCGTCTTCTCCAGCATCAACGGTGGAGCCAATGTCTGGGTACTCGACGGCACCTACACGACGCGGCCGTTCGATCCCGGCACGCAAGAAGGCGGCGCCTTCGCAGTTGGCCCCGGGGTGCACGTCTACGGTGGATTCGTCGCCGGATTCAGCCTCGCAACTCGCAACGCCGACGGCGGCGGGACGATGCTCCGCGGCGGCAGCACGCCGCGTATCCTCGACGTCATCAGCGGCGGTGCGATGCACATCGTCGATGGCTTCGCAATCGACGGACAGGGCGTCTCAATCGAGGGTATCGATGTCACCGAGTCCGACTGCGAGCTACGCAGCGTTCGCTCGATCCGCTGCGTCGACAACGGCCTGCGAGTGCGCCAACTGACGGACTTCGCCAACCGACGCAACGTACGCCTCGTCGCCTGCGACGTCAGTCAGAACGGCAGCGATGGGCTCGGCGTCAGTGGCACCTTTGACCTCGACCTCGACCGGACCACGTTCGACGCGAACGGCGGCCGCGGCGTCGATCCCAACGACCTACTCGCGCTGTCGGGCAACTCGGCGAGCCTGCGCGCGTTCGGCTGCAGGTTCTTCGGCAACTCTCTCGACGGCCTCGGCGCCGACCTCAACACCGTATCCACGTCACCACAGTCCCCGGGCGGCCAGTTCTCGATCGAAGTCGAGGGTTGCACCTTTCAGCGCAATGGCCGCGACGGCTTGTTCATCGACCAGGACTACGACCTGTTCCCGCAGTGGAACGCCACGATCAGGATTCGCGATTGCGCGGCCATCGCCAATCGCCGTGCCGGCATCCACATCGACGCGGACGACCAAGGCGACTACGTGATCGATCGCGTGCGCTGCACCGCGAATGCTGGCGACGGCTTGTGGATCACTTCGGAGCCAGACCTCGCCACGTCGACTGCAGATGACCTGAGGCCGGGCCATGTAGTCGTGACCAACGGCAGCTTCCTGGGCAACCTCGGCTTCGGCGTTCACACCACCGAAGGCGACAAGGTTGTCATCGCCAGCCACTGCGTGCTCTCCGGCAACAAGCTCGGGGGCTTCGAGGCACTGACGACGGCGCCGCGCGGCGACAATCCGCGACGCATCGGCTCGGCCGTCAACTGCGTCGTGTGGCGTCAGCCCAACCCGTTCGTCAATGTACGCAACGCCGCCTGCTTCATCGAAACCGTCGACAATCCGTTCGAGAACGCGCCCTCGAGCTTCAGCTCTGCCATCGCCAACGTGAACGGTGCCATTACTCTCGCGGCGGGCAGCGGCATCGTCGATGGCAGCGCCGTCGAGATCGGCGACAACGGCACCAAGCTCACGGTGACAGATTCTGTCGGCGGTGCGATCGTTGTGACGCCCGCCCCCACGACCTTCATCTCGCCGGATGCCGTCTTCGACTATCCAAACGCGGCGACCGCGAACTTGATCGAGGATCTGCGCCTCTTTTCTGGCTCGCTCGCAATCGGCACGGCCTTGGTCGCCGCCGGTGATCCGATCAAGAGCCCAGGCCCGCACGGCTCCCTGGCTGGCGGCGAACCTGGTGTCTATGACCCATTCACCCCACTCGGGCTCCAACTGTTGCACACCGAACCTCCGATCACCGTCGGCGTGACTGTGAACCAACCAATCGTCCTCGTGTTCTCGAGTGCACTCGACCCCAGCACCGTGACGGCAGACCGAGTTCGCCTGCGCACGACACCCGGCGCACAGGTGTTCGTGAGCGCAAACCGTGTAACAGTTAATCCGCCTGTCACCGGGTGGCCCGCCGGGGACAATATCGTGGTGAACATGGGATTGCGCTCGGCAGCAGGGGCCCTATTCGCGTCTCCTTTGCTGATCCCGATCGCAACCCGCTGATCCACCACGATCGGTTCGTCGACTGTCCTCCACTACCTGCCACATGCTGCGCACCACCTTCTGTTGCATCCTCACCGCGCTGGTCGGCGTCACTGCCAATGCCCAGTCGCTCGCCGGTCGCTTCCTCGACGCCAATCTGAACCCCATCGGCAACGTCGGGGTCATTCTCAGCAATGGCGGAGGAATCGGCACCAGTGCGGCGGACGGCACGTTTCTCGTGACCGGCCTGCAGGACCGCGTCTACACCGTCCAGATCGACCCGCACAGCAACTTCCTCCAGGCAGCTGGCTTCGACCTCACCGTCAGTGGCGCAACAACCCTCGGTGACTACATCCTCGGCCCCGCGTTTCCGGTCACGGCGACGATGGTCAACGAGAGCGGCGCAGGACTGCTGGGCGTGAACATGAACGTCTACCTGCCAAACGGAGTCAAGCTGTACACCCCCCACGACGGTTCCGACGCCGCCGGCAACGTGGTGATCGGAATCCCGGCAAACACCAATGTGATCCTACGCGCGATCCCGCCGACTGGGTCGAACCTCGTGCCGTGGGAACAACCGACCATCGCGACCGCGCCAGTGGCGAAAGGCACGATCACGCTGCGCGCTGGCTACGCGGTGACGGGCTCGGTCGTCGATACCGTGAACCTGTTGCCGATCGCCGGTTGCGAAGTGATCACGACGAATGCGCTCACCGGCGAGGTGGTGTTGCAACTCAACAAGCTGACCAACACGCTGGGCGCCTTCTCCGCCCTGCTGCCCTTTGGCCTGTATGACGTCGAGATCGTGCCGCCGCTCGGCAACTTGCACGCTGGCCGCCAGGTCTTCGGCATCCCGGTTCTGAACGCGCCTTACAACATGGGACTGGTCCGCATGCTGCGCGCCGTCCAGTTGTCTGGACAAGTCATCGGCCCTGCTGGCGGCGTCCTCGGTGCGGACATCGACGTGTTCGACACTCTCGGCCACAAGCTCTACACGCCGAACGACAACACCAGTGCAACGGGGCTGTTCGGGGTCATGGTCCCCCCAGGCACCTACCAGATCCGCGTCGATCCGTTGGTCGCCACCGGCCTCACGGGCACGCGCACCGGCAACTACACCGTCGCGACCAACCTGAACGTCGGCGTCATCCCGGTGACCGCTGGCATCGCGATGAACATCACGGTTCACGATGCCTTCGCGCAGCCAATTCCTGCCGCGCAGTTGCAGCTCATCGATCCGGCCACGGGTAACCCAATCGTTGTCCCCGGCAACCAAGCGGGCGCCGATGGCGTCGTGCACTGCGTAGCGCCTGCCGGCACCTGGAACCTGAGGATCTCTGCGCCACAAGGCAGCCTCGCGGCTCCGCTCGTTCAGAACGGCTACTCGATCAACGCCCCGACGACGTCGACGATGACCTTGCCCGTGAAGGACATCATGACGGACCTCGACGGCCTCGAAGTTCTGACCGCGCCAAATGGCAGCACGCTCTACGTGCACTGGACGTTCTTCAACACCACCGCACAGACACGCTCGATCTACCTCGACGCCGTCGCCGAACTCGACTCAGGCGTGATCGTCCCCTGGATCCCGGACCTGCCACTCGACTTCCCACCGCAGATCGGTCTCACGCTCTACAACTTGCCGATCCCGATGCCCATCGTGCCCGCCAACGAACTCGGCTTCGTGCAGCACTTCGTGGTCCGCATCAAGGACCCGGTCACGCTGCAGATCATCGACCAAGCAGCGTTTCGCTACGTGCCCCAGTAAGAGCTGTTTCTCAATGGGCCTGCGAGCGAGGCCGCGCAACGCAGAAAGAGGGCAAGGAGCGGACTCGTAGCGGGATCCGTAGATCCCGCGGCGTCTGCGACGCAGCCATCGACCGACGCGCCGGCCTCAGCCCAGAGAAGGCGCCGGTCAGCGCCTCGACGGCAAGACCGACACGAGCGGCTACGAACCCTAGAATCGCCCATCGGGGGCCCATTGCCGATCAGGAGCCCATTGCCGATCAGGCGGCCAGCACCAATCAGGCGCGGTAGATGATCCGCCCGCGCGTCAGATCGTACGGCGAGACTTCGACGGTCACGCGATCCCCTGGGATGATGCGGATGAAGTGCTTGCGCATCTTGCCGGAGATGTGCGCGAGGATCTCGTGCCCGGTGTCGATCTTGATCCGGAACTTGGTGTTGGCGAGGGTCTCGACGACCGTGCCTTCGAGGACGATTGCTTCTTCCTTGGGCACAAGGACTCCGATGCAGAGGGGGACGCGAACCGGGCGGGTGGAAAGGCCGAGCATTCTACGGACCCCGCGGGCGCGAGCACAAGGCGCAGCACGTCCCGTTCTCGCAGTCCGTGGTCGAATCGTCGTGGGGAAGCGCGCGCAGGTTCGGGCCGGTCCCGGCTATACCATTGCGCAATCGCTCATTCGGCAGGGACGCTGATGGCGTCCACCGCATTGGACGGAGCCGTCACGAGCACCCCACGGGACACCAAGATCACGTTCGCGATGACCGACGCCAAACGGTTCGACGCTGGCTACTACCGACGGTTCTATGAGAAGGCGGGCACCTGCGTCGCCGACAGCAGCTCGGTCGAACGCCTCGCCGGCTTCGTCACCGGCTATCTGCGCTACCTGCAACTGCCGGTGCGGTCCGTCCTCGACCTAGGTTGCGGCCTTGGTCACTGGCGCACGGCCTTGAAGGCCCTCGTGCCTCGCGCCAGCTACCGCGGCGTCGAGTGGAGCGAGTACCAGTGCGACCGCATGGGCTGGGAACACGGCAGCGTCGTCGACTACGCGCCGGGTCGCGCGTTCGACCTCGTCGTCTGCCAGGGCGTCCTCCAATACCTGGACGATGCGAGTGCCGCGCGTGCGATCCAGAACCTCGGGCGGCTGAGTCAGGGTGCTCTGTATCTCGAAGCACTTACTCGCCGCGACTGGCGGCACAACGTCGACCGTGCTCTCACCGACGGCGATGTTCATCTAAGGACCGGTGACTGGTACATGCATCGGCTCAAGCGCAAGTTCATGCCGCTCGGCGGCGGCTTGTTCGTACGACGAAGCGCTGGAGTCTCCCTGTTCGAGCTGGAGACGCTCACATGACCGCGAACTCGACCATGGACTTCTTTGGTCACCAGGACGCCGCGCGCCGCGCGTCGAACCGTCTGGTCTGCCTGTTCGCACTGGCGATCGCCGGCATCGTCGCTGCCATCTATTTCGCAGCGACCTTGCTGATCCCTGGCATCGACGCGCACGAACGGCTGTGGAACCCCGGCCTGTTGATGGTAGTCGCCGCCGGCGTGCTCTTGACCGTGCTCATTGCCAGTTCGGTGCGCACTGCGCAACTCAGCGCCGGTGGCCCCGCCGTCGCGCGAATGCTGGGTGGCCGCGAAGTCTCCATGAGTACTCGCGACGAGCTCGAACTTCGCCTCGTCAACGTCGTCGAAGAAATGGCGATCGCGTCAGGAACCCCGGTTCCGCGGGTGTACGTGCTCGACGACGAGGATGGTATCAACGCGTTCGCCGCCGGCTGGAGCTCGCGCGATGCCGCCGTCGCCGTGACTCGCGGTGCGCTGGAGCAGTTTGATCGCGATGAGTTGCAAGGAGTGATCGCGCACGAGTTCAGCCATGTCTTTCACGGCGACATGCGGCTCAACACGCGCCTGATCGGCCTGTTGTTCGGCATCGTCTGCTTGGCGACCATCGGCGAGATCATGGTGCGCTCGATGCGCCATGTCCGCAGCCGCGGCAACGAGAAGAACCCTGCGATCGCGATCTTGCTGATGGGGCTCGCCCTCATGGTGATCGGCAGCCTCGGCGCGTTCTTCGCCGGACTCATCAAGGCAGCCATCTCCCGACAGCGCGAGTTTCTGGCCGATGCATCGGCCGTCGCCTACACGCGCAATGGGCTTGGCATCGGCCGAGCACTGAGGCGGATTCAAGGCAGCGGCAGTCGTGTGCAGAAGGCCGGCGCCCGCGAAGCGAGCCACATGTTCTTTGCTGACGGGTTCTCGCACTGGCTCGGCCAACTCGGTGCCACCCACCCACCTCTCAGTGAACGGATCAATCGCGTGCTGCCAGGGTTTCTTGCGGCCAACAAGCGAACCGGGGGCGCCGACGACTTCTTCCAGGTTGCCGAGCGACAGGCCCATGCAGTAGGCGCGCAATCGCCAATGCAACCTGCGCCCGACCGTCAGCGCGGGGTGCCGTCGGCGCTGGCCGCCAGCCAGTTCGCCGGCGGCACCACCATCGCCCCAGCCTCGATCCAGGGCATGGTCGGCCAGACTTCGGCGGCGATCCTCGATTCGACCCGCACGATGCTCGCATCGTTGCCGCTCGAGATCGCCGCCGCAGCGCACACCCCGACCGATGCGCCGGCTCTACTGCTCGCAATCCTGCTGCACGGAAGCGACGCGAAGCAGGAGGCTGTGCTCGCCAGCATGGACCAGACGTTGGTGCATCGGGCGCGCGAACTGGCGGCGCACCTGCGTACGGTGTCGCCCACGGCTTGGTTGCCGCTCGTCGAACTCAGCACCCCGGCGCTGCGCGACGTGCCCAGGGCTCGCCGTGCCGCGCTGCTGCGAGATCTGCGCCTGTTGGCCCTCGCCGATGATGCGGTAACGCCGTTCGAACTCGCCCTCCTGCATCTCGCTGGTCGCCAGGCTGAGTCCGACGCCGGGGCCGTCAGGCCGCCGCGCCGAGTCATCCCGTCGATCGCCGCGAGCGAGGAGATGGCTCTCGTGCTGTCGGCGATGGCCCATGCGAGCAGCGACCCGCAAGCCGCCTTTGACCGGGGCAGTAGCGCGCTGGTCGGCCTGCCGCGCCGGCAACTGCTGGCCCGCGAGGCCTGCCGCTTCGAAGCCCTCGAAGTCGCCATGACACGGCTCGAACAACTCTCGCCGCTCGGCAAGAAGATGCTGGTCACAGCACTCGCCGAGGCAGCCGCAGCCGACGGCACCATCGCCGCGGCCGAGGGCGAACTACTGCGCGCCTTCACGTCCTGCTGGGACTGCCCCCTCCCGCCAATGTGGCTGCAAGCCTCAGCTCCACCGCCAACGCGCAGCGTTCCCTGACCCAACGCGAGACGCACTCGCCCCCACCAGCACAGCCGGAACCCAGATCTGCCGAAAGGCGCGACGACCGCACAGGTCATCGCCAGATGTCGGACCGGAACAGCAGCATCCTCGGACTTGCCGTCACCGCAGCAGCGCTGTTGGTGGCCGCCAGCGGCTTGCCGATGTGGGTTCTGGCCATCATCGCTGGCCTGACGACGAAGATCGGACTCCGCCGCATCGGCCGCAGGCTCGCGGCCGCCACCGCGCGCATCGAAGCGCACCACGAACGGTCGTTGCGATGGCGCGAAGAGCAACTGGCGAACACCGCGCACGAGCTGCGCACGCCGCTGACGGCGGTGACGACGGCAATCGAGCTCCTGCGCGACGGCTACGCGACCACGCCCGAAGACCAGAGCATGTTCCTCGACCAAGCCAGCACGGCATCGCGGCACATGGCGTTCTTGATCAACGACGTGGTCGATCTCGCCGCGATTGAAGGTGGTCGTATCAGCTTGCAGATCCGCGCGCAGCGCGTGTCGAACTTGCTCGACGACGTCCACAAGGTAATGAGCCTTCCGGCTCAGATGCGCGAAGTAGCTCTCGTCGTCGACGACTCGGACGATGTCCTGGTCGTCAATGCCGACCGCGGTCGCTTCCTGCAAGTTGCATTCAACATGGTGGCCAACGCAGTGAAGTTCTCGAGCATGGGCACGAGCGTGCGCGTCACCACCGTAATCACGGGTGCGTTCGTCCGGTTCGAAGTGCACGACACGGGCCCGGGCGTCTCACAAGAGCGCCGAGAGCAGTTGTTCACCCGCTTCGGCCGCGTGCACGAGGACAGCCTCCCCACAATTGCCGGCACCGGGCTCGGTCTCTACGTGAGCCGCATGCTCATCGGCCACATGGGCGGCGAGATCGGCTACCGGCCGGGCGAGATGGCAGGTTCCGTCTTCTGGTTCACGCTGCCGCGGATCACCAGCGAGGCGCCGCTTCTCGACTCTGTCCTCGCCACTGTTGGCTGCACCGAGCCAGCTTCGGCATGATGGTCGAGTGCCTCGCAACCTATTGACCGTCGCTTGCGCGTCCGTGGTGACGCTCTATTCCTCAGGCTCGAACTGTCTCGACGCGCAACAGTCGCCAGCGTCCGCGACTCAGCAGCCGAAGGCCACGCCGCCGACGCAAGCGCGCGAGCCAGCGCCTGGAATGCAGGCTTTTCGCAACCGCTCGCAGTCCTTCCGCATCGACCTGCCGATCGGCTGGAGACAACTGGCGCCCGGCGAGGTGACCTCGTTGCGCCAGAGCCTTGCGAGCCTCCCCTATGACCTTCGACAGAACGAACCCAGTCTGTTCTACGGCGTGGGCCCGGTCGAGCGGTGGCTGGCCGGGGAGTTCGATGGCGTCTACCTGTATGTCGTCGAACAGGACGCCGAATGGCACCTCGAGGGCGAGCTGCAGGCCCGCCTCCAGCACATGTGGGATCACAAGGGCGCCAGCGACGGCATGCACTACGAAGTGCTGTCTGCAACGCCATCCAAGATCGGTCCGGACGCGCATCCAGCGGTCGTCGTCGAACGCCGGATCTCGCCGGTCCTTGGGCGGGTCCAACGCAGCCTCGACATCCACGTGCCTACTGCTGGGCGCGAGCTCACTCTTTGCCTCACGTGCTGGGACGAGGAGTTCCCAGCCCGGGTCGCGGCCTTCCGCGCGGCACTCGACACCATGACCTTCGCGCGACGGTCACGCGGGGAGCTCACGCTGTCCGATCGCCTCTGGACTCCGGTGATCGCCGGGGGCGTCGTCGGCATCGTCCTGATTGTGCTCTATCGCCGTTCGCGCCGTCCGCCCGCTTGAGCCGCGGGGGTCCCGGGCTAAGCTCCGGCCCCCCCCTGCTAGGTCTGCAACCGTAACCCCCCCCAAGAAGTTGAAGACCAAACCCACAGCCAAAGACCAGCCCCGCTTCGACAAGCGGCTTTTTGAAGCCGGGCACCAGTGTTTGAAGCGGCTCTACCTCGACTACCACCTGCCACGTGACGAGTCCGAGAGCGAGAGCCGGCGGACCATGTCCGAGACCGGCAAGCAACTGCTCCAACTCGCTCGCAGCGCCTTTGCACGCGGCACCGAAGTCGAAGGCAAGAATGCAGCGGCACTGGCCAAGAAGACGCAGGAGCTGCTGGCCGCCAACACCACCGCTGCGTTGTTCGGGGCAGTGTTCGTCGCCGACGGCTGCGAGGTCTCGACCGACATCCTCGTACGCCACAAGGATGGCAGCCTCGACATCTTCGAGGTCAAGTCCGGCACCAAGGTGAAGGGCCGCTATCTGACCGACCTTGCCCTGCAGGTCATGACGATCGAGCGCGCTGGCCACAGCGTGCGCGGCGTGTTCGTGCTCCATCTCGCCAAGACCTACAAGCACGCTGGCGGCAGCGAGTACACCCCAACCGGCCTCATCAAGAGCGCCGATGTCAGCGAGCGCGTTCGCCGCCTCGCCCCGCGCGTTGCCGACGAGGTCCAGCGTTTCATGCGCCAACTGGGCGACGACAGCGTGCTGGAGCTGCCGACCGGCACGTTCTGCACTTCGCCGTTCCCGTGCCCGCACTTGGCGCAGTGTCACGAGAAGGAACCCGACCTTCCGCTCCGCCTGCTTCCCGATCTCACCCACGAACTGGAGAACGAGCTCCACGAAGAGGGCATCGTCGACCTGGCACACCTCGACCTGAATCGCCAAGGTCTCACGTTTCGGCAGCGCCGCGCCCTGCAGTCGGTGCAAGAAGGGTCCACGGTGGTCGAGCCGTTCGTGAAGGAAGAGTTGTTGCAGGTGGAGTTCCCGCTGCACTTCCTCTCGATCGCCACGATCACGGAGCCGCTGCCGCGGTTTGCCGGTCAAAAGCCGTGGCAGCCGACGCCCTATGCGTGGGCCTGCGAAACGCTGACGGAGACGGGCAAGTTGACGCAAGCTGGCTTTGCCTGGGCCGACAAGGAAGACCCAAGACCGGAGTTCATCCGCACCCTGGGCAAGCAGGTCGCGAGCACCGGGATGCTGATCCTCTGGAACGCCGATGAGTTGGAGTGCGTGCGCTTGCTCCTCGACTCGCTGCCAACAGAGAAGCAGTCGATTCGGGCCGTGCTCGTGCGTCCGCATCTCGACATGCAACGGCTGCTGGAGTCAGGCCTGTTCCACCCGCAGATGCTGACCGAGCATGATCTGGAGACGACCGCGCGCGTCCTGGTCGGCAAGGAACGAGCCGCAGACCAGGAGATCATCGACGAGGATTCGATGCGCCGCGCCTTGCAGAAGGCCGCGACTCCGCGAGTTCGCAGCGCCACCAAGGAGAAGATCGGGAAGGACCTGCAGAACTACGTCGGGAACAAGGCCGAGATGCTGCTCGCCATCTACCGACGGTTGTCCGGCCACCCACTCTTTGCCGCCGAGATTGCGGTCGAACAGCCGCAGAAGAAGACCGCCGCCCCGCGCAAGCAGTTGCCGCTGAAGCCCGTCGAGGACTGAGCGCCAGCGTTGGCGGTCGGCCAATCAACGCCGATCGCCAGCCACGCACGCTCGGCCAACCCGGTTGGCGCGCGCGACCAACCAAGAACCGCCGCTTCAGCCCCGCCGACTACGTTCGGTCAGCGATTGCACGAGTTGGTGGTCTTCAACGACCACGATGACCGAGTAGGGATGGTCGGCAAACTGATTCTCGCGCTCTTCGACGCGGATCACGCCGCGCGCCCGCAACTCGTTGATCAGTGCGCGGCGCTCGGGGTGAACGAGGTGCCCAAAGTGCTGGCTCATTGCCCCCTTCAGAAACGGCGACAACCACACCTCGCGCGAGCCGTGACGGACCTGCGCCTTGATGATCAGATCGAGGCACGCAGAAAGCTGATCCTCCGACGGGTGTGGCATCGGGTGCCCCGCGTTGTGCCACGTGACCGGAATGTGGCGGACGATCGCCGCACGACCGACGCGCTGGCGGTCGCCGTTGCCGCGCCCCAGTTGCTCATGCCCCTGATCGCCGCGGTCGCCGTCCTGTTCGCGCGGCGGCGTCGACCCAGCGCCGGCGGCCGAGGCGGCCTCGCCCGTGTTCGACGTCGGGGTGACCACTGTTGCGGCGGGAACTGCCGGCTGCGGGACGTGCTCGGGCAGCAGGTCCAACGCACTCAAGAACCGCTCGGAGCCGACGCGCAGCCGAAGGTCGCCGCTCGTTGCGTCCGGAATCGCCACCATGCGCAGGCCGCGGTTCTCCTCGAGGACCTGACGCGCAATCGGGATGAAGTCGCGATCGCCGGCGACAATGACAACCGTCTCGATGTCAGCGCGACGGAACAACACTCGGCACACGTCGCAAGCGAGCTGCACATCCGAGGAGCTACGGCCGTTGGGCGCCGCCAGCACGTACTGCGGGTCAAAGCCCATCAGCGCCAGATCGTGCGCGACCTCCATGCCCGGGTAGGTATCAAACGCCGCGTAGGAACGGCCCAGCACCATCTGGAACCCCTCGCTGCGCAAGCGACCCTTCAGGTTCTCCAGCATCTGCAGCGCAAGGTCGCGCGTGCGATGCCCAGTGAACTCACTGCGATTCTTCAGGGATGCGAACAGGTTCTCGAAGTCGACGAAGACAGCAGCGTTCATCACGGGACGGACTCCTAGATTCTCGGGCGGACAATATTCATGAACTGACGCCTGGGCGCGGGACCGCGCACCGTGCGACCGGGCTCGGAGATTCAGGGCAACGGCGTTGTCTGGCTGGGCTCGCTCGGCAGGCGCTCGACGCCACTCTGCACCGGTGACAACTCGACGGCATCCTCGCTATCGTCGGCCAAGTACGTGTAGGCCGAGAGGCCTTCTTCGTAGCGCTTCATCAACAGGCCGGACTCCTTGACATTGATCTGGCCCGTCCGCACGGCGATCTCGAGGCGGCTCCGTATGCGGCGAATGAGCTCTTGCTTGTCGTATTGCACGTAGGTCAACACCTCGGCAACCGAGTCGCCCTCGATGACGCGCTCGACGCGATAGCCGTGCTCCTCGTCCATCGACAGGTGCACGGCGTTGGTGTCACCGAACAGATTGTGCAGATCGCCCAGGATCTCCTGGTACGCGCCGACCATGAACATCGCGAGGTAGTACGGCCGCCCAGGCTGAACCTGATGCACCTCGAGCACGCTCTTCACGTCGCGCAGATCGATGAAGCGATCGACCTTGCCGTCGCTGTCGCAGGTGAGGTCGGCGAGGATTGCGCGTCGCGTCGGCCGTTCGTTGAGCCGATGGATCGGCATCGTCGGAAACAGCTGCTTCACGGCCCAGTGGTCGGGCGCCGACTGGAACACCGAGAAGTTGCAGAAGTAGGTGTCCGCCAGCGCGCGCTCGAGGCCGCTGAGTTCCTCGGGCACGTAGTCCAGCGTGTGGACAATGCTGCGAATGCGGTCGCAGACCACCCAGAACAGGTTCTCCGCCATCGCCCGCCCCTTGAGGTCGAGGTAGCCGAGATTGAACAGGCTGATGGCCTCTTCCTTCAGTTGGAGTGCGTCGTGATAGCTCTCCTGGAAGTTCTTCTGCGACAGGTCGCGCAGAATCTGCACCATGTTGGCGATGGTGCCGTCTTCGTGGCGATCCGCGCCTTCTGGCACGTCGACGCGCATCTGGCTGACGCCCAACACGTCGAAAACGAGAATCGCGTGGTGCGCAGTGAGGGCTCGGCCCGATTCGCTGATGATGTCGGGGTGCGCGATGCCCTTCTCGTCGCACGCCTGCTGCATCGCAAACACGACGTCGTTGGCGTACTCCTGGACCGAGTAGTTCGCCGAACTGTGGAAGTTGGTCTGCGAGCCATCGTAGTCCACCGCCAGACCGCCGCCGACGTCGATGAACTTGAGGCCGGCGCCGAGGTCGTGCAGTTCGGTGTAGATGCGCGTCGACTCTTTCAGGGCGTCCTTGATCGCGCGGATCGCCGTGATCTGGCTGCCAATGTGGAAGTGCAGCAACTCGAGGCAGTCGAGCATGCCGAGCTGGCGCAAGCGGTCCGCGACCATCACGATCTCGCCGGCGGTCAGGCCAAACTTCGACTTCTCTCCGCCCGACTCCTGCCACTTGCCAGCACCGCGGCTCGCCAGCTTGGCGCGCACGCCGATGTGCGGGCGCATTTCGAGCCGCTTGCTGACTTTGAGGACCAGTTCGAGCTCCTCGTAGC
Source organism: Singulisphaera sp. GP187 (assembly GCA_945871815.1). Classification (GTDB taxonomy): domain Bacteria; phylum Planctomycetota; class UBA1135; order UBA1135; family UBA2386; genus SXPK01. The sequence continues at coordinate 17,361 of CAMBXM010000016.1, read as the reverse complement.
GGTCGATGACGATGATGCAGTGCAGGCCCATCTTCTGGGCGAGCAATGCGGTCTCGATGTACTTCGTGTCCTTGTAGCCGTTGCAGATGACCAGCCCATCCGGGTTGGTCATGTGCGCCAGCACGACCAGCAACTCTGGCTTGCTACCTGCCTCTAGACCCAGCGAGTGCTCGCGACCGAACTCGACCAGCTCCTCGACGACGTCGCGCTGCTGATTGACCTTGATCGGAAACACCGGGCGGTAGCGTCCGCGGTAGCTGCATTCCTCGATCGCCTTCTTGAACGTACCCGCCAAGGCGGCAACGCGCAGCTGGAGGATGTCGGAGACGCGCAGCAGGATCGGCAACTCGATGTCGCGGTTGCGCAGATCCTCGACCACTTCTGGCAGGGAGAACTTGGGCCCATTGGGGCCCAGCGGTTGCACCATCAACTCGCCGCGGTCGTTGATGCCAAACCAACCGCCACCCCATGCCGAGATCTGGTAGAGCTCGGCGCTGTCGCGAATCGTCCAGGCTCTAAGTTCATTCGGCGGAAGGCTCAACGGTGGCAGCTCCTGCGGTGGGCGCAGCGATCGAGAGAGGCGCCGGGCGCTGCGGAGCAGAATCCGCAAGGGTGCGCGCGGCCGAGCGTGCGGATTGAACACCAACCACCGTGGATTGACAGGGGGTCGAGAACTCGTTTTCGGCTGCGAGCCGTCGCGAGCGCCGGGGCACGTAGCGGCGCACCGCCAGCGCGCGAGTGCTGCGGTACCCTAACTCGCGGACTTCAGCCTCCAATCAGCGGTTTCCGCTTGGACCTTGGCGGCGCCCAATGCGACACCAAGCCATCGGACCATTGGACCTTCGTCCGGAGGTTGCTAAGGTGCCGAGGTGAGCAGCAACGCCGACAAGAAGCACCGTTCTCTGCGCGAACAGGACCCCGAAGTCGCCGATTGGCTACTTCGTGAAGACACCCGCCAGTCTTCGACGCTGACGCTGATCGCCTCGGAGAACCACTGCTCCAGCGCCGTTCGCGAGGCTTGCAGCAGCCGGATCACCGACAAGTACGCCGAGGGCTACCCGAGCCGGCGCTACTACGGTGGCTGCGAAGTGGCGGATGCGATCGAGGAGTTGGCCCGCGCCCGCGCCATGAAGCTGTTCGCGGCTACCGATGCCAACGTCCAGCCGCACTCGGGGTCGACCGCCAACCTCGCCGCGATGGTGGCACTGGCCGGCCCCAACGGCAGGATTCTCGGCATGGCGCTCAAGGCCGGCGGCCACCTGACCCATGGCCACAGCAAGAGTCACAGCGGCATGCTGTTCGCGGTCCACCAGTACGGCGTGCGTGCTGGGGACGGCCTCATCGACCTCGACGAGGTTCGCAGTCTGGCCAAGGAACACCAGCCGCATGTCATCATCGCCGGTGGCAGCAGCTACCCGCGCGCGATCGACTACGCCGCTTTTGCTGCGATCGCCAAGGAGGTCGGAGCCAGGCTGATGGCTGATATCGCGCACCCGGCGGGACTGATCGCAGCCGGCGTCATGCCGTCCCCGGTCGGCGTCGCCGACGTCGTGACTATGACCACGCACAAGACGCTGCGCGGCCCTCGCGGCGGCATGATCCTCGGAACGAAAGACACGCAGAAGCAGATCCAGTCCGCGGTCTTCCCCGGCGCGCAGGGCGGCCCGTTGATGCACCAGATCGCCGGCAAGGCCGTGGCGTTTGGCGAAGCGCTGCAGCCGTCCTTCCGCGACTACCAGATCCGGGTGCGCGACAACGCGGCGACGCTGGCGCAACACCTGCGCGAGCACGGCCTCGACATCGTCACCGGTGGAACCGACAGCCACATCGTGCTGGTCGACCTGCGCAAGAGCGGGGTGACCGGCGCGGCGATCGAAGAGCGAGCGCTGGTCGCGGGGCTATCGGTCAACAAGAATGCGGTGCCGAACGACCCGCTGCCGCCGATGGTCACGTCGGGCCTGCGCCTTGGCACTCCGGCGGCGACGACGCGCGGGATGGGGCGCGCCGAGATGCTGAAGCTCGGCGACGTGATCCTCGGGCTCGTTCGCGGCGAGGATCCCGAACGGCATCGCAAGACGGTAGCGGCACTGTGCGAAGAGTTCCGTTTGCCGTGAACCCGCGGCTAGCCCCTTGTGGAACAACGGCTCCGTCGCCGAGGGCTCGGGGGCTGGCTTCCGATCAAGCAGCGCGAACGGAGTCGCACCTGCTGATCCGACGCAGTTCGTGCGACGCAGAGATCGGACAAGCTGCCGCGCAAGCAGGCAGGATGCGCACTGCAACAGGCTGCTAGGGCACAGTGCTGCTAGGGCACAGTGCTGCTAGGGCACAGTGCTGCTAGGGCACGGTCGCACGCGTGACGCGGGACACGGTTGCAATGCGACCCTGCGCATCGAACAGCATCAGCATCAGGTCGAACTGCACCCCGCGCAGCGACAGCGCAACCGGCGCCGGCACCACCCACGGCGCGAACGGATAGGCCGCGCCGCCGGCGTTCACGAAGTGGAACGGGTCGCCGACCATCGCCGGAATACTCAGACTCGCGTTGGTGAAGTCGTCGTACTCGACACCAAAGAAGTTGCCGAACCCAGGCGGGCGCACGGTCGACATCGATGCGAACGTGAAGCCCTCGACCCAGCCGGTCGCAGGCACGCCGCTCGGCTGTAGGCGCAAGTCGCCGGGTCCGTTCGAACTCAGCGTGACCGCCGTCGTCGATGGTGCGCGGTAGCCACCGCCCATCGGGTGCAAGACCAAGGCATAGTCGGCATCGATCTGCGGCGTCTCGACGTGACCGTCCTGCACCAGCGACGGCGCCGACACGGTGATCGTGTAGATGCCGGAATCGGGGCTCTGCAGCCACACCTGTTCGAGCGTGTCGCGGTCATTGGCAATGCCGCCAGAGGTGCTCTGGTTGCCGACATCGAGGCCGTTGTTACCCCACCAAGTGCGGCCGTCGTGGAAGTAGCGCACCTGCAAGTCGAGGTTGTTGACGCGGTGGATCGTGGCGTTGGGCAGAGCCGGCGGATCGGCCCACGTCATGGTGGCGCGAAGCTCCGGCGTCCCTGGTGCCACATAGACGTAGTAGGTCCGCGACTCGCCCTGCTGCAGCAGCTCGGTCTCGTCCACCACCAACAGCCGCTGACGGTTCTGCCACAAGCGGTCGACGGCCGGAAAGCCCCAGCCCTGATGCGTGCGCGTCAGGTCATGCGCGGTGCCGCTGAACGCATAGCTCGCCGCCGTCGAGCACAACATCGCCTTCGCCGTGGTCATGTGCGGCTTGTTGGCGAAGCGATTGGCAGCCGTCGCCGCCAGCGGCAACGCATTCCCGAAGGCCCCATCGGTGAAGAGCTGCTGCGCCAAGCCCAAGAACCCGTTGACGATCGGCGTTGCGCCCGAAGTACCGCCAAAGGACGTCACGTAATCCGTCGTCGAGTAACCCAAGGCCCCCATCAGGTCGCCGCAGGTCACATCGTCGTAGTAGGCGCACAGGTCGGGCTTGATGCGACCATCGCTCGCCGGCCCGATGCTCGCTGGCGGAGTCGGCTGGGAAAACCAGTGGTCGTCAGCGGTCTCTGCAGTGCCATGGTGCCAGATGCCGCCGACGGAGATCACGTTCTTGGCCCAGGCCTGCGGGCGCGACAACTGCGTGCCGACGTTCGACTGACTCTGGGTCGTCGCCAGGTCGAGGTCGAAGAGCACGTCGTCGAGCTCGGCCGAAACCGAGTTGTAGTCGAGCGTCGCGGTATTGCCCCAGCTCGCGGTTGCCTGCATCACCTGCCACGGCAAGGCGGGATTGACTGCCGCCGCGGTGACCTGATAGCGCGAATTGGCGCCCCAGGCGAACACCGACGATTCGATGATCTGAGCGTCCGGTAGGAGCCCGCGAGCATTGGTGTTCATGGCCCCATTGCCACCAACGATCATCGCCGTGCAGTGCCCGTGCGCCTCTTGGCTGTCGAACTGCACGAGTACCGGCCGCGTCCAGTCGCGATGCGTCTGTTGCAGCCCTTCGAGGATCTGCGCGCGCACGCCGTTGCCGGTGATGCCGGCGCCGAACTCGATCGTGTTGGCGCCCCCTTGGATTCGCGCCGTGTGCATGTCGGATTCGATCGCCGTCGAGCGATCGATCCACACGACCTCATCGCGCGCGGCGAGCGTCGCGAGTTGCTCGGTCGACAATCTCGCTTCCAGGTAGATCGACCCCGCGTTGCCCCTGGTCACGATGCCCCCGAGGTCCTCGATCGCCCGCACCACGGTGGTCCGATCGCTCTTGCTGGTCAACACCACGTTGCAGTCCACGGTCGCCGTCTGCGGCACGAAGCGGCCGACCTGCAGCGCCTGCAGCGCCGGCTCGAGCTTGTGCCTCGACGCCACCCGACCGACCCAGCGCACGTACGGCTGCAGTCTCACCTGCTCGATCGCACTGGCCGCGCCGCGTACGACCAGCGCACTGCTCGGCCAGAAGCCGACGATGCGCAGACCGAGAGCGTCGAGCGCCGCGAGGTACTCGGGCAGCACCGCAGTATGGAACTGCACGGCGAACAGCCCAGTGCTCGAGCCTTCGCGCAAGGTGGACGGCACGGCGGGCTCCTCAGCGACCGGGTCCATCGTGCCGCTTCGCAGGTGCAGCATGCCGTCGACGTTGGGTAGCACGAACGGCGGCCGCAACGGGCGATGGACTTCGGCGCGCGTGGCTGACCAACACACTACGGCATCGCCGACTTGGCACGTGGTCGTCGCGTCTGCCAGTGGTGTTTGACCAGAGGCAGACGCGACGACGAGCGACCAGGCGAGGGGGAGCCAGCTGAGACGTAGAAGGGGACGAGATGCGAGCACAGCTTCCGAGGGGGAAGAACGAGGTAGCGTATCTCTCGCCCGACCCGCCGGTCGGCCAGGTAGCGCAGAGACCGATGCGAGCGTCCCGCTTCGGGACCACGCCACCCGCCTACGCGTCACGCCGGGCGGATCGACGAACCCTCGCGGCGCACGAGGGCATGGTGCTCGAGATCCCTGAGTCCGGCGACCATCACCGTCTTGACCGCGTTGCCAAGCCGAGCAAACCCGAACAGGCGGGCGGTCTCCCGCAACAAGTCGGCTTCGTCGAGCGATCCATGCTGTTGCAGCACCCACGCCATTGCCGTGCGCAACTCCACGGCTGGCAGTTCATCTGCTTCCCGCGCGGCGGCGCCGGCCGGGCTCGAACGAAACGTGGTGAAGGTCGCGAGATCCACTCCTGACGGCCACAGCGCACCCTCGGCCTCGGTCACGGCGTTGCCGAACGCCGCCCGCAGTCGATCGTGGGTGCGCGCCGTCACGCGCCCGAGGTTCCAGGCTTCGGCAATGCGACGGGCCAACAACGGCAAGCAAATCGGCGCCTCGACGGCGAGCACGTGCGCCATCTGATCGCGAATAACAGGCGTGCTCCGCGGGTCGTAGAAGGCGTCGGCATCACCCATCGGCGCCAACGTCGCGGCGATGTAGGACGGCAGCAGCGGCGCGGCTCTCGCCGCTCTCTCCACTTCCGGCAATGGCTCAGCTTGCCGTTCCGCCAGCACCGCGGACTCGTTCACTGCCGCGGTCGCGACGTCGTTGTGTGCCACCGTCGTCGCTCGAGGTGCGACCACGACGGTCGCCGTGACGGGCACCGGTTCGCGCAGCGCCGCCGCGATCGCTGCATCGAAGCGCCGCAGTTCGCCCTCTCCGTCGAGCCACCAATCCGTGGACCAAATGCGGAACATGCGCCAGCCCAGGCGCTCCAGCACGGATTGCCTCAGGCGATCGCGGTCGCGCGCGGTTGCGGCGCTGTGGTAGCTCGCGCCGTCGCACTCGACACCGAGGAGGTAGCGCCCCTTGGTGCGCGGATCGACGATAGCGAGGTCGATGCGATAGCCCGAGCAACCGATCTGACAGTGCACGTCGTGGCCACGCGCGCGCAGGGCCTCCATGACGCCGTGTTCGAACGGCGACTCGGGCGCACCGAGCTCTCCTTGCACCGCTTCGACCAGAGCACGGTCGCCGCGCGCGGCGTAGTCAAGGAAGGCGCGCAGGTGTCGGACGCCCAGGCTCTGCGTGCGCTGCAACGCGATCTGCTCGGCACGCAACGAACTGAACACCAGGAGCTGCGACCGCGCGCGCGTGATCGCGACATTGAGGCGCCGTTCGCCACCCTTCAGATTGAGTGGCCCGAACTGCATGTGGACCTTGCCTGCAGCATCGGGGCCGTAGCAAATCGAGAACAGCATCACATCGCGTTCATCGCCCTGCACGTTCTCGAGGTTCTTGACGAACACCGCTTCGCCGTCGCTGGTGAAGTGCCGCTCGATCTCGGGATAGAGCACGCGCTGCTGTTCGAGCAGGTCCTCGACCAGCGTCTGTTGGGCCTGACTGAAGGTGACAACGCCGTAACTGGACCCGCTCGCGATCGGATCGCGCAGCCGCGCGACCAACTCATCCACCAGCGCTTCCGCTTCCTTGCGATTGTCGTTCGATTTCGATCGCCCATAGACGCCGTCGACGAGACGCAATTGCACTCCGACCGCGCCACTGCGATCGGCGGCGGGAAACGTGAACAGCCGATTCTCGTAGTAGTGGTGGTTGCTGAACGCAATGAGCGACTCGTGCCGGCTCCGGTAATGCCAGCGCAAGTACAGCTTGTTCATGCCGGCGGCATGGCACTCGTCGAGCACGCTCTCCAGTTCGTCGATGCTGTCGCCGTCGGTCGGAGCATCCAGATCGTCCTCCATCCGCGCGAAGAACGATGTCGGCGGCAACTGCTTCTCGTCGCCCACTACCACCAGCGACCGGCCTCGACTGATCGCTCCGACCGCGTCCCACATCGGCACCTGCGACGCTTCGTCGAACACGACGATGTCAAACGGCTGCAGTCGACGTCCGAGCACCTGCGCCACCGTCATCGGACTCATCAACAGACACGGCGCGAGCAGCGGCAGTAGCGTCGGGATGGCCGCGAACAGTTGTCGAGCGGGCAGATGCCGTCGCTGCTTCTTGAGTTCGCGTAGCAGGATACCGAGTTCGCTCGTTCCGGCATTCGTCGCGCGCAGCCTTGGCAGTTTCGCGGCGAGCCGAGCGCGTACCAGTTCACCGCCCACCTCGATCCATTCGCGATCGAGCGCGCGGAACTTCGCAATCCGTCGTTCGTGGTCTTCGCTGCGAAATCGCTGCAACACCGGGTCGCGTTGCACCTCGCGTTCGAGCCAGGAATGCGCAAACGAGCATTCGAACAGCGTGAGCGTCGCCGTCGCGGTCACTCGATCCAACTCGAGTGCATCGACCATCGCCGCGTCCCCGAGTTCGCGCACCACGACCGCATCGCGCTGGAAGGCGCATTGGTCGCGCAGTTCGGAGGCCTTGCCCTGAAAGCTCGCGAGACGAGCCGCCACGGCGTCGAGGAAGCCCTTCTCGGCAACCGTTCCGAACGCGCGATCGAAGCACAGTTGCAGCGGCGCCTGCAATGCCATCAGTGCCGAGCGCAGCGCCTCGTGCGCCGCCGCTCCCTGCTGCATGGCGGCACGCGCGCCACTGTTGCCAGCGGCGGCGACACAGGCAGCGCGCACCCGCGCCAAATCGGCGTCGTCGGCGACGAGTCCGCGGGTCGCGGCGTGAACGGCAGACGCTCTGGCACACGATGCGCGGAGCGCCGAGAAGTCCGAGGCCGCTCCTTGCCAGGAATCGCCGAAGGCCGCCTTGGCCTCGGCATCGACCGCTGCCAGCTGGCGACGCAGGTCGAGCACCGACACGGCGTGGTCGAGTGCCACGCGCACAGACGCCAGGTCGGGCAACTCGCAGAGGCACACGGCACGCAGTTGCTCCTTGACCGCCCGCAGACGCCACCATCGCAGCAAGGCGAAGGCATGTTCGTTGCGCAGGATCGCGACCATCAGCGCAGCGTGATCGAGTGCCAGGAACTCTGGGCGCCACTCCCCTGCCAGCGCCGCTGCTGCGCGAGCCGCCGAGTCGCCGAGTTCGACGCAGTGCAGCGCTCTGGAGTGCGCCGCGGCGAAGTCCTGACTCGAACACAGCAACAGCGGCAGCGGCCCAGTGGCCAGCAACCCCATGACCCTCGCGAGGGTGTCCAACTCTTCGCGCCCACCGCTCGCCTGGCCCGGCGGTAGAGCCAGCGTCCGGGCGGCGACCTCGTAGGCTGCGCGCGCCGGCTCGATGGCCGCCGTGACGACTTGGCCAAGCGCCGTCGCCGCACTCGCGAGCGATGGCGACCAATCGGTCCGTTGCACACCAAACCATGGATGGGCGCGCAACCCGCCGAGCTTGTCCGCGGCGGCGGCTAACGCCGCGATCGCATCGCGGCGACGCTGCAGTCCGGCCGCATCCACGTCTAGGCGCAGCCCCTCGACCTTGGCGAACTCGCACTTCGCGACGGCTCGCGCGGCGGCATCGAACGCAGAAAACCCGGCGCCGCGCACCCGATGCACGGCTGCCACGAGGCCGTTGAGTTCGTCACGAACAGCCTGCAACGCCGTGGCCTTTTCCTGCCACTGATGCGGCTCACACTGCTCCGTGATCTCCAGCGTGCGCCCGAGCTGCTCGACCACAGTGCGCTTCTGGCCCTTGTCTGCATGCAGCTCGAGGCAGAATGGCGCCAGCCCGACCGACTTCAGTCGCCGCTGCACCACTTCGAGCGCCGCGCGCTTCTCGGCGACGAACAGCACTCGCTTGCCGTCGGCGAGGCTCTGCGCGATCAGGTTCGTGATCGTCTGCGACTTGCCCGTTCCGGGCGGTCCTTCGAGCACGAAGCTGCGGCCATCGGCCGCGGCGATCACAGCACACAGTTGGCTGCTGTCGGCGTCCATCGGGCACAACAACTCATGTGGCGGCTTGGCATCGATCGCTGCCGGCGTCGGCCAAGGACTGCCGTCGTGGGCAAAGACCCGATTTGGCGTCTCGATCAAATGGCGCAAGAACTCGTGCTGCAGCACGAGATCGCGGCGTTCTTTGAGGTCGGCCCACATCAAGAACTTGGCGAACGAGAAGATCCCGACCTGGGCGGTGGCCTCCACCTCCCAGCGATCGATGTCGACGATTGCACGACGGAACGCAGCAACCACCGCCTCGGTCCGCACGCCGTCTTCGCCTTCGAGCTCGCCGAGTTCGGGCAGGCGCACTCCGAAGTCCTGTTCGAGCTTCTGCACCAGAGTCTCGTTGAGGCGCGGCTCCTCGTCGCTGAGCACGAGAACGAAGCCCTCGGCAATCGAGATGCGTTCGAGGCGCAATGGCAACAGCAGCAACGGCGCCAGTCGCGGCTCCTTGCTGGTCGGCGTCTCGTACCAGCGCAAGAACCCAGCCGCCAAGAACAGCGTGTTGACGCCGCTCTCCTCGTTGCCGACGCGCGCATGGCGAAACAGCTCGATCAAGCGGGGATCGAGTTCGGCCTTGGTGAGGTCGGCATGAAGGCGCGACTGCGCGAGCTCATCGCGCAGCAGCTTGGCCATCGCTTGGTCGAGCTCGAGGGTCGTTGGTTCGGCCTTGGCCGCCTGCACCAGCGGCAGCTCGGCGCGCGGAGCAACGCGGAACTGCGCGCCGGAAGACAGGGCCTTCACCAGATCGCCGAGGGAACTCGTCTGCAGCGCCACCGAGCGCTTGGTCGGCACGAAGTTGAGCAAGCGATTGCGCAGCGATAGATCGAGCAAGCGCCGCTGCCACTCGCCGAGTCGATCGCGCACCGCTTGCTCGTCTCGCCTAGCTGCGACCGGGCCGACATCGATCGGAGCCATCGCCACCGCGTCGGCGGGCACTGCAGCCATTGCTCCCTCGCTGTCGCCCTGAAACGCCGAGGTTCGGCTCGCCAACGGTCGAATGCCCTGGCGCCGAGCTCTGGTGACATCGATCACGCAGACGAACGCAGCGTCTTGGTGCACCGAACCCGCGCCGAGTTCGACCGCGCGGCCGAACGCCTGCGCCTCGCCGATGCACACAGTGGTGCACTCGAACAACACCGCACGGCCAAGCTCGACCCGCTTGCGCAGTGGCAGTGGATCTGCCATGGCGGCCTCGGCGAAGTTCTCGTCGCGCAAGAACGCACCGCAGATCGCGTGGCCTTCTTCGATCACGACCAGGGCGTGTAGACCGGACTGCTCGATCGCCGCGGCGATCAGAACCGCAAGGTCCAGACAGGTGCCGAGCCGGTCGCCGAGCACCTGCTCCGGCGTGCGGATCTTCTGCCCTTCCGACTCGAAGCTGGCCGGCGGCGACACGTAGACGATGCCGCGCTCGAGAACGGCCTCGTAGATCGCGCGCACGATCGCCAGTGCGCGGTCTGGATCGCGTGTTTGCTAAGCGTCGAGCGACGCGCTGCCGGTCGCAGCCATGAGTCGCGCGCCGGCGGAGCTCAGTACGGGCGCGATCGCCGGGTGATTTGGCAGAACGAACGAGGCCAGCAGAGCGTGGGGCGCCGAACTGCCGGGCCATTCGTTGTAGGCCAGCAGAGCAACGCTGCGCTCCTCGCGCGCGAGCAGTGCATCACCGCTGCGAACTTGGATGAGGAGGCTCGCAACCTGCCGCTCGGTGATGTTGGCCAGCGCGTCCACGCGCAACGCCAGCGGAACGTCCGCAAACTCGTGCCATGCCGAGGCCGCGATCGTGTCGACACGCATCACGCACGGCGCCGCCAACTCGCCCGCGAGACCGCCGGACAACGACACGTGTACTTCGATGGCATGCACAGCAGCGGTGCCGTCGTTGTGGATGCGCAGGAGGTTGACGACTTGATGGGAGCCCTGCACGAGCGCGTAGCAGAGGTGGGCCGCGTGGACGCATTCGATGCGCATGTTTGCCGAGTCGCTCATCCTCACGAGGAGCATAGGGACCACCCGACGAACCAAAACACCAATCGCGGCGCGGCTCGAACCCGGCCACCAGAACGCGTCACTACGCGTGTCGCCTGCGAACCGCCCTCTCGACGCGCAATTCGAATCGGCTGCGGCGGCAGCATCCGCCGTCGCGACGGTTCACGAACTGCGGGCGCTCGCCTCGAGCGCTTCCCACCGCGCGTACATCCTGGCGATGCGAACGGGCAGTTCTTGCCGCTTCGCGGTCAGTTGGTCGTACTCTGCGCGCGCTGCGGCCGAGTAGATCGCTGGGTCGGAGAGGCGCACGTCGACGCGCGCCAACTCTTGCTCCGCCACCTCGATCTGAGCCGGCAACTCGGTGAGCTCTTTTTGGTCGCGCGAACTCAGTTTTTTGGACTTCTGCGCAGCTGTCGGCGCGACGACCTTGAGCTTGGTCGCCGCCGCCTGCATCGCGGCCTGCGCCACCGCAGCCGCTTGCTCGTCCGCCATCTTCTCCAGCAGCAGCGACAGGTCGCCGGCGTGGAGGCGGACACGGCCACTGCCGTCGAGTTGCACTACACGGGTCGCAATACGATCGAGGAACCAACGGTCGTGGCTGACGACGAAGACCGTGCCAGGGAAGGCAAGAAGCGCATCTTCCAACGCGCGCAACGACATCAGATCGAGGTCGTTGGTCGGCTCGTCTAAAACGATCACGTTGCCGCCGGCGCACAACAGCTTGGCGATCAGCACGCGATTGCGCTCGCCACCAGACAGCGAATCGATGCGCGCATGCTTCATCGCGCCCGGGAACAGGAACTGCTCGAGGAAGGTCTCGACCCGCACGGTTCGTGTTCCGTAGGTCACGTAGTCGTTGCCGCCGCTGACCTCCTGGAGCACGGTCTTTGCGGTATCGAGCGCCGTGCGGCCCTGGTCGATCGCCGCGAACTTCACGGTGGGCCCGATGGCGACGCTACCGGTGTCAGGCTCGGTCTGGCCAAGACACAAGCGCAGCATCGTCGTCTTGCCGGCGCCGTTCCGGCCGACGATGCCGATGCGTTCGCCAGGCCCGATTTCGAGGTCGAAGGGCAACAGGATCGTGCGCTCGCCGTAGCTCTTCGAGGCGCCCTTCACGCGGATCACGAAGTCGCCCAACCGCGGGCCGTCGGGAATCTGGAACAGCAGGTCCGCGAGTGCCGGTGCCGGCGCCTTGTCGACGAGCACCTGGTAGCGGTCGATGCGCGCCTTCTGCTTGGTCGTGCGCGCTGGCGGCCCACGCCTCACCCATTCGGTCTCGCGTCGCAGCGTGTTGAGCCGAGCACTCTCGTTCTTCGCTTCGACCTCGAGCCGCTCGGCCCGCTGCACCAGGTACGAACGGTAATTGCCGTCGTACTCGTGCAGCACGCCGTCGTCGAACTCGACGATGCGATCGACCAGCCGATCCAAGAAGTAGCGATCGTGCGTGACCATCACGATCGGCATGCCTGAATCGATCAACGTGGCTTCGAGCCACGCGGTGACTTCGGCGTCGAGATGATTGGTCGGTTCGTCGAGCAACAGCAGATCGGGCTGGGCTACCAGCAACCGCGCCAGTGCGACTCGGCGGCGCTCCCCACCCGACAGGCTGCCGCATTGCGACTCGAAGCGTTCCATGCCCAGTCCGTGCAGCACGGCCTCAGCCCGATGATCGACGTCATGACCACCGACATGCTCCAACCGCTCGTCGAGACGGGCTTGCTGCTGCAGCAGCTTGTCGAGCTTCCGGGCGTCGTGCTCGCTCGCCAGCGCCGCGTGGACACGTTCCAAGTCGCGCAGCACTTCATCGCGGCCGGCGATCCCGCGCGTGACCGCCGCGAGGATCGTCAACTCGGCGGGCACATCCGGCTCCTGCGGCAAATAGCCAAGCCGCAGATCGCGACGCACGGTGCGCTCACCGCGATCTTGAACCAACGCGCCGGCGAGAATGCGCAACAACGTCGACTTGCCGCAGCCGTTGGCGCCAAGCAAACCGATGCGCTGCCCGTCGCCGACCACGAGGTCCACACCGCGAAGCAAATGGCGATCGCCGACGGTGACGTGGATGTCCTTGACGGTGAGCAGACTCATCGGCGCGAAAGGCAGCGAACGGCGTGCAGGGAACGGAACAGGACTCGGCGCGGCACGCCGCCCGCGAATGTCACTTGGGCTTCTCGGCGGACTTCGCCGGCTCGGTCTTCACGGGCTCGGCCTTCACTGGCTCGGTCTTCACTGGCGCTTCCTTCGCCGCCTGCGCGTCCACGCGCTTGGTCACCGTCTGCATCGCCATCTGCATGTTCATGCCGCCGCCTGGGCCACCCGTCATGGACATCTCGATCGTGCTCTGGCTGTCGAGCGGCAATCCGAGCGCTAGGTCGAGCAAGGTCCAGCCCGTGCCCTTGTCGACCTTGAGCTGCATGCCACCTGGCAACTGCACATCCTTGGTGTCGAACTCATACGCCTGGTCGAGCTTCGCCTTGCCCTTCTCGACCTCGACGAGACGGTTGGTGATCTTGCAGTGGATGTCACCCATCTGCCCCATGGGCATCTTCATCTCCGTGACCCAACTCTCACCGATCGCGATCGGTTGGTCCGGAAACTCAGGCACGCACTGCGCCAGCATTTGATTGAGGTCCATGCCCGAGCGCTCGAGGCTCTCGGTCGGGAAGCCCGCGGACGGTTTGGAGCCCATCACTTTGCCGCGATCGGTCATCACCAGCGTGATGGACTCACCGACCATCTCCTCGAGGGCGCCGAGGGGACCTGGCCGCGATTCCGGATCATTCGAGTCGTAGTCGACTTGCGCCATGCCGCTGACCTTGGCCTTCACGCGAGTGAATTTCTGCTCGATGGTCGCGTTGCCACCCTCGACGCTCTTGGCTGTCGAGGTGAAGAACGACATGGTCGATTGCCCCATGTCCATGGTGCGTTCGCCCATCTGCATCTTCGTGGTCATGTCCATCGCCTGACAGAAGTACGCCTCCTGCCCCACGACGTGGGCCATGCGCAGCAGGTGCTTCGGCACTGTTGGCGCAGCCCGGTCCTGGGCAAACACAGGCACCGCAAACAACGAAAGCAGCACGAAACGCACGGCGTGAGGGGCGGTCGACATAGAGGCTCCTAGAACAGGACCACCGCGGCAAACGGCGCGCGGCGAGGGCGAGGAGCATAGCGACCGACAGGCTGCGGTCATCGCTGCCATCGCCGTAAGCTCTGTCAACCATGCAGGTCCACCTCGTCGACGGTACCTACGAGCTGTTCCGCGCGCACTTCGGTGCCCCGCGCGCAACCACGAGCCACGGCAGCGAGGTCGGCGCCACGCGCGGCCTGTTGCGCAGCCTGCGAGCGTTGCTCAAGCAGCCTGACGTCACCCACGTGGGCATCGCCTTTGACACCGTGATCGAGTCGTTCCGCAACCAGCTATTCCCGGGCTACAAGACCGGAGCTGGGATCGAGCCCGAGTTGATGGCTCAGTTTCCCCTGGCCGAACGTGCGGCGCGCGCGCTGGGTCTTGCGACCTTCTCGATGATCGAGTTCGAGGCCGATGACGCCCTGGCTACGGCCGCGGTGCTGGCGGCGGCGGACCCGCGCGTCGATCGTGTGCTGATCGCCTCGCCCGACAAGGACCTGCTGCAGATGGTCCGCGGTACGCGAGTGGTGGCGCTCGATCGCCGGCGCGAACTCGTGCTCGACCAGAGCGCCGTGCGCGCCAAGCTCGGCATCGAGCCCGAGTCGGTACCCGACTGGCTAGCACTCGTCGGCGATCCCCAGGACGGCATCCCCGGCATCGCCCGCTGGGGCGAGAAGAGCGCCGCGCTCGTCCTCGCGCACTACCACAACCTGGAGTCGATCCCGGACGATCCGACGCAGTGGGCCATTGCCGTCCGCGGCAAGGAGGCGCTGGCCCAGAACCTCGCGGGTGCGCGCCATGAAGCACGGCTCTATCGCCAGCTCGCCACGCTGCGGACCGACGTGCCACTCGGCACCACCGTCGCCGACCTCGCCTATCGCGGGCCCGATCGCGAGACCCTCGCGCAACTGTGCGTCGAGTTGGAGTTTGCATCCTTCGCCGAGCGCGCCTGAGCGTGTTCGCGACCTTGGTCTCGCAGTGAGACTCACGGCAGCGGCAGGCCAACCGCGCTCGGCGGCCAGGACACGCTGCGTGGTACCATTCTGGAGGCGGCGTATGATCGCTGGCCCCGCTCGTTTCCTGCACCAAGCAGACTCCATTGAACTCGACCTCACGCTGGCTCGCCCTCTCGCTTGCGCTCACAGCCGCTGCTTGCAACGGCAAGAGCAGCGCAAATGCGATCATCGATCCCGAACCGCCCGCCATGCAACTCGGCGATCCGCTGCCTGACCTCACGGCGGAAGAACTCGCGAGCTTCGAACGCGGCCGCGCCCTGTTCAGCAAGCGCTTCAAGCCCAGTGAAGGGCTTGGCCCGCTCTACAACTCGACCTCCTGCGTCGGCTGCCACAGCGACCCGGTCGTCGGCGGCGGCGCTGACCTCTACCGCAACTTCTACGTCTCGCTGCTGTTCGGCATCACGCCCCTCGGCAACCTGCCGAGCCCAGTGATCCCGGCCTTTGGTGGCAGCACTAGAGACCTGCCGCATTCGCTCGAACGCGGCCGCTACCCGATCCCCGAATTGCCCGGTCTCGTCGTCACCGCGCAGCGCAACTCGATTCCACTGTTCGGCGTCGGCCTGTTCGAGTTCATCAGCAACCCGACGATCATGGCGAACGCCGATCCCGAGGACACCGACAGCGACGGCGTCAGCGGCCGCAGCAACAACGACGGCGCCGGCCAGGGGCGCTTTGGCCTCAAGGCGCAATCGAACAACATCGAGTTCTTCACGCGCGCACCGCTGATGAACCAGATGGGCATCACCAGCAACCCGTTCCGTGGCACCGCTGGCACGATCAGTCTGGAACTCGGCATGTCGCCGCAGGCCTCGAGCACACCCAACGCCCCGACCGTCGACAACGATGGCGTCGCCGACCCGGAGATCCCGGCCGCCGACCTCGGTGACTTGATCGCGTTCACGCGCTTCCTGGGCCCGCCGCAACCGCGACCGTTCGACGCCGCCGCCGTGCGCGGGCAGCAACAGTTCGCAGCGATCGGCTGCGCCAAATGCCACATCCCCGAGCTGCAATCGTCGCGCGGCCCGGTGCGCGCCTACACCGATCTCTTGATCCACGACATGGGGCCGGATCTCGCCGACTTCGTCAACTTCGGCCGTCCGCAGATCACGCTGAACGACCCGACCAACACCGGCCTCGAGTTCCGCACGCAGCCACTCTGGGGCGTGTCGAAGTTCGCTCCCTACCTGCACGACGGCCGCGCCGAGACGCTCGAGGATGCCATCCGCATGCACGGCGGCGAAGCCACCAACGCCCGCGTCGCGTTCGCCGCACTCGATCTCGCGGCCCGAGCCGACCTCATCCGCTTTCTGGAGCATCTGTGATGCGCACCTTCCTGCTCGCGTCCACCATTCTCAGCCTCGCGGCGACCGCGGTCGCACAAGGCGGGATCAGCAGCGATCCGCGCTTCGTGCGTGGGCGCGCACTGTTCGACCACGCGTTCCATCGCAGCACCGGCCTCGGGACCCCGGACTTCAACGCCGACAGCTGCCGCGCCTGCCACCAGGACCCGAGTCTTGGCGGTGCGGGCCCGCTTGAACTCAACGTCTCGCGCTTCGGCCAGGATTTTGACGGCACCGGCCCGTTCGTCGATCTTCCTGGCGGCCAGGCCCTCAGCAAACTGCGCCCGCCGTACTTCGTCGGTCGCGAGGAGTATGCGTCGCAGCCCGCGGACCTGTTCGAGCAACGACAGACCCCGTCGCTATTCGGCATCGGCCGACTCGACTCGATCGCCGACGCGACGATCACCGCCAACGAGGACCCGATCGACGCCAACGCCGACGGCATCTTCGGCGTCGCCCGACGCATCAACATGAACGGCACGATCGAGATCGGCCGCTATGGCTGGAAGGCGCAGATCTCTGAGTTGCGCGACTTCATGCACGATGCGCTAGCTGGCGAAATCGGGTTGACGACGCCAGACGAAGGTCGCAGCCAGGGACTGCGCAGTGACGCCGACGACCATGTCGATCCGGAGATCGCGACGGCGCAGATCGACGACCTGCAGTTCTTCGTCGGCAACCTGCCGGAACCAGTTCGCGGCGGTTCGACCGATCCGCGAGTTGCGCGCGGCGAGCAACTGTTCACCGCGACGGGATGCGCCAAGTGCCACACGCCCTCGCTGCCGGGCAACAACGGCCCAGTCCGCCTCTACTCAAACCTGCTGCTGCACAACATCTTTGGCCCTGGCTTCCGCGGCATGGCCGAACCGGGTGCCGGCGTCGGGATGTATCGCACGCCACCGTTGTGGGGCATCAAAGACACCGCGCCGTACCTGCACGACGGCCGCGCCGAGACCTTGGAGAGTGCGATCGAACTGCACAAGGGCGAGGCCCAAGGCGTTCGCGACGCGTACACCGTGCTGTCTCCTGAGGACCAGCAGGCGCTGGTCTTGTTCTTGCGC
>CAMBXM010000015.1 GCA_945871815.1 Singulisphaera sp. GP187 | reverse complement strand
AATTCGGAGGCCCGCAGAGGGTCCCCCTCTAGACGGCCTTCGACGCCGTCGACTCGTGGGCTGCATCGCGAGTGCGCGACAGCAGCAGGATCAAGGCTGCCCCCACGACCATCGCCGCGCTCAGCGTTTGCCCCATCGTCAGGCCGAGCAAGACAGAGCCGCCCGGCCCGAACTGCGCGTCCGGCTGGCGCACATACTCCAACGCGAACCGAACGCCGGCGTAGCCGAGCAAGAAGATCGCACCGTAGCAGCCGCGCCGGAGGGGATGGCGGCGCGTGAACCAGCAGAGCAGCAGCAGCAGGACTCCCAGCACGAACCCCTCGCCGATGCCCTCATAGAGTTGCGACGGATGCCGGTATGGGACCTGCGATCGCACAGCTTCCCAGTCGAAATAGGGGCGCAAACGCTCCCAATCGATCGGCGTGCCGCTCGCGTCGACCTCGGACAGCTTGCCAGCGATGTCCTCCCACGAACTGCGGCGGAAGGCATACTGAATGCACAACTCGCGATCGCGCATCGTCCAGCCGTCGGAGATATGAAGCAGTGACGACGCCTTGGAGTCCGTCGGAAACTGCATTGCCCAACCGACTCCTTTCTCGGTGACGCGGCCATAGAGCTCCCCGTTGATGAAGTTGGCGATGCGCACCGCCAGGATGCCGGGGCATCCTGCGATCGCGACCGCATCGACCACCTTGGCCCACGGGATCTTCTGTCGCCGCGCGAACAGCAGAGATGCAAGGCACACCCCGCCTAGTCCGCCGTGGAACGACAGCCCGCCCTTCCAGACCTTGATGAAGTTCCACGGCAGAATGAGTTCGAACTCAGGGTCGTAGAACAGGGCGTAGCCCAGGCGACCACCGAGCATCACACCGAGCACCAGATAGACCACGAGGTCCGCCGCCTGCTGCGCGGTCACCGGCCAGAACCGCGCGCGCGCCAGGCGCACCAGGATCCACTGGCCGATCACGAAACCGACGACGTACATCAAGCCGTACCACCGCAAGTCGATCGGCAGCCCCGGGATGTCAAACAACACCGGGTCCCAACAGGGGAAGTCCATCGGCGTGAAGCTACCGGGGCATTCGCACTAGCGCCACGCTACGCTGCCGCGCCCGATGAACGCTCCGCTCGACCTGTTGCGCACTCGCCTTGGCGAGGCGGCTCCGTGGCTCAAGGACCAGGATGCGGAGATCGCCGCCGATCGCCGCCGCCTCGCGGTGGCGTTTCCGCAGCTGCCGCGCAAGGTCGCGCGCAGCCAGCTCGGCGGCGGTCTCACTGCCTTGGGCAAGGCGCTCTGCGACCTCGACGGCTGGCGTCGCTGCGATGCCGCCGCCGCCCTGCTGCTGCTGCAGTGCAAGGTGACCGACGCGGAACTCGTCGATCTCTACGCCCACGGCGACCTCGAAGAACGCGCGATGCTCCTGCGTTCGCTCGCCGTGCTGCCGATCACGGCAGGCTCGTGCTCTTTGCTGCTCGAAGTGCAGCGCACCAACATGGTCCTCCACCTCGAGGCCGCGATCTGCGACAGCGATCTGCTGGCGCGCACCAGCGCCGCCAAGCTGCCGAACTTTGGTTCCAGCGACGTCGACCGCTTGATGCTCAAGGTCGCCTTCCTCGACTTGCCACTGCGACGCGTGTTCTCGGCGGAGCAACTCGCAAACATCGAGCTCTCGCGCATGCTGCAAGACCTCGCGACCGAACGAGAAGCCGCGGGCCGGCCCGTCTGGCGCGACACTGATCGCATGCTCGCGCGCGCCCCGGTGCCTGGCACCATCGCCCGCTTACTCGGTGGGCTCGAGCACGGCGACGATGGTCGCCGTCTCGCCGCCGCCGAAGCGCTCCTTGTACTGAACCGCCCAGAGCTGCGGGCGTTCGCCGCCGAACGCCTGCCGCGCGAACCGCGCCCCGAGATCCGCGCCATCCTGCAGCGCCTCCCCGGCTGATCCCTGAGCCCACCGCACCCGCCATGCTGATCTTCGAACCGCACATCCACATGTACAGCCGCATCACGGACGACTACGAGCGCATGGCGCTCGCAGGGATCCGGGCGGTGTTGGAACCCGCATTCTGGCTCGGCCAGAACCGCACCAATGTCGGCTCTTTCGTCGACTACTTCGACACCCTGATCGGCTGGGAGCGATTTCGGAGCCAGCAGTTCGGCATCCACCACTTCTGCACGATGGGGCTCAACCCGCGCGAAGCGAACGACGACCGCGTCAATGACGCGGTGATGGAGATCCTGCCGCGCTACCTCGAGAAGGACTCGGTGCTCGGCGTCGGCGAGATCGGCCTCGACGACCAGACGCCGAAAGAAGAAAAGTACCTGCTCGCGCAACTGCTGCTGGCGAAGAAGCACGATCTGCCGGTACTGATCCACACGCCGCACCGCGACAAGAAGAAGGGCTTCCTGCGCTGCATCGACATGGTGAAAGAGAGCGGTGTGCCCATGCACCGCGTGCTGCTCGACCACGGCAACGAAGAGACCATCAAGATCACGCGCGAGACCGGCTGCTGGCAGGGTTTCTCGATCTACCCGAACACCAAAATGGACCCGCACCGCATGGTCCAGATCGTGCTCGAGTACGGCGTCGAACGCGTGATTATCAACAGCGCCGCCGATTGGGGGGTGAGCGATCCTTTGATGGTGCCCCGAACTGCGACAAGGCTCGAGCAGGCCGGCGTCGCGCGGGAACGGATCGAGCAGTTGGTGTGGAAGAACCCGCTCGGTTTCTTCGCTCAGAGTGGACGGATCGACGAGGCCGCCCTGCTGCGCCCAGCCAACAGCAACCTGCGTGAGACCTTCGAAGGCAACTCGGTGCTGCGTGGCCAGGATCCCGATCGAGTCTGAGACCCGCTCCGGCTAGAAATGCCCGAGTTACGATAGGGAGGGAGGTGGCTACATTGCGCGCTCTTCCGGAGTCTCCTCATGTCGCGATCCTGCCCGCGTCGTTCGCTGCTTTCGTCGTTTGCGCCGACACTCCTGATCCCACTGCTGCTGACCATCCTCGCAGCCTGTAGCGGCGGTGGCGGTGCCACCAGCACAGAGGAGGCGCTGCTCAGCGCCGACGTCCGCGGCGTTTCGGGTGGGATGGACACGCGCGGTGTTGCGATGCCCAATGGCGTGCCGAACGCGCCCTCCGCCCCCGCGGACGCGGGCACCAATGCCGTCCAGCGCGAAGTCGCGGCCGCTGACGTTTACGCCGTCGCCGGCGATCGCCTCGTGCTGGCCAACGCCTACCGCGGCCTCGCGATCGTCGACCTCGCTGACTACCAGCTCGTGTCGCGCACGCCGCTGCGTGGCCGGCCCAACGAACTCTACCTGATCGGCGCGCGCGCCTTCGTGGTGGTGACCAGTGAAGGGATGGACACGATGCTGGCGCAGACCCGCCTGGTCGAACTCGACCTGACCAACGCTGCGGCCCCCGTGATCGTGCAGCAGTCGGCGATGAACGGCTGGTTCCGCGACAGCCGCAAGATCGGCAACGTGCTCTACGTTTTGACCAGCGCCGGGGCCTTCTCGTTTGCGCTGGCCAACACGCCCGCCACTGCGGTCGCGGCACTGCCACTCGCCGGCGAAGGACTGTTGGCACATGCCACCGACCAGTT
The DNA here is from genome assembly GCA_945871815.1 of Singulisphaera sp. GP187. Classification (GTDB taxonomy): domain Bacteria; phylum Planctomycetota; class UBA1135; order UBA1135; family UBA2386; genus SXPK01. The sequence continues at coordinate 37,330 of CAMBXM010000015.1, read as the reverse complement.
CGTGTTCGTCACGGCGAGCGCGGACAACGGCATGACGCGCATGACCGTGCTCGACATCCGCGCCGTCGGCGGCGCAATCGAAGCGCGCGGTTCTGTGCTGCTGACCGGCATCGTTGGCGACGCGCAGAAGCTCCACTTCGGCGCCGGCACGATGCGCGTCGTCACCCACGACAGCAACGGCGTCGTTTCGCACCTCTACACCATTGGCGTCGACAACCCCGACGTGCCTGTCGTGCTGGGCGAACTGCTGTTGGCCCGCGGTGAGCAGTTGTTCGGCACCTGCTTCATGGACGACCGCGCCTACATCGTCACCTTCGAGCGCATCGACCCGCTGTGGGTCGTCGATCTCTCGAACCCGGCTTTGCCACGGGTGCTCGGCGAACTGCAGGTTCCTGGCTTCTCGACGCAGGTCGTGTGCAGCGGCAACCAACTCGTCTCCCTCGGCTATGACGGCCCGTGGAGCGAGCCCGTGCTGTCGCTGTTCGATGTCGCCGATCCGACGCGCCCGAGTCTGCTGTCGCGCGTTCCCGTCGGCTCGGTCGATCCCGAAGCGTTTCATGAGCACCGTGCGCTCTTCGTCCAGTCCGATCTCGTGCTCGTGCCGCTGTGGGACGGCCTCGCCGTCATCGATCGGCAGGCCAACAGCCTCTCGGTGCGCGGCCAGGTGCCGGTCCGCGGCGGCAGCAAGCGAGGCTTGCTACATGGCCGCGGGCTCGTAGCCGTCGGCAATGAACAGATCGTCGTCGCCGATCCGGGGACGCTCGCCGTGCGCGGCTCGGTGACGGTCGCCGAGAACGTGCTCCACGTCGCCCAACTCGGGGACGGCACGACCGTCGAAGTCGTGCAGTCTGGCGACCAGACCTTGGTTCGCGGAACAGGCGTGGACCTCGTCGCCGAGCGCGTGTTCGCCTTCGACATGCGGGCGGCGGTCCTCGGCTGGAGCCGCACGGGTCGAGTCCTCTACCTCTTCGATTGCAGCACCACGCCGGCGACGGTCTCGGCGCCGATCGACATCGGCTTTGGCGGCTACGCCATCCCAACGCCACCGCGCGGTGGCATCAATACCCCGACTGGCGGCATGTTTGGCTACACCAGCGAGCCGCTCGACGTCCAACTGCCCGACGGCCTGTTGCTGATTCGTGGCTTGCCCCAGGATGTCGCGATCGAACTCGGCCGTGGCGACGTGCGCGACGGTCTCATCGCCGTCGATCTCGCGACCGGTCGCCTGCTTCCTGGCGTCGCCGTGCGCGGCGCCGCGATCAGCGGCATCTGCCGCGACGGTAGCCAGGCAGCGCTGACGCTGTGCCGCCCGGCGGGATTCGATCGCCCTGGCCGACCGCTAGTGCGCAACGCCTTCCACCGCATCGATGTTCGCCGCGGAGCTGCGAGCGCGGCCGTGCCCATCCCCGGCGCGGTGATCGCGGTTGCAGGCGCGCAGGTGCACACCATGAGCGAGACGTGGGACTCGGACTGGAGCTTCCGCACCTCGGTGACGTCGCTTCGGGTCGATGCCGGCAAGGTAGAAGTTCAGGACCGCACCATGCTGCCGCCCTTTGCCTACGACTTCCGGGTTGGCAGCGGCATCCTCTACTACTCCAGCAACGACATGCCGATCGGCCCGACCTCGGGCGACATCCCGCAGTTCTTCGGCAACCGCATCGACTCGTTGCGCCTTTCGACCCTGCTGGTGCCCGGGCCAAGCCTCGTGGACGAAGGGTTCCGGCGACCGCTGCTGGCCGAGGGGCTTGGACTCCTCTGCGCCCGCGATGCCCAGACCATCGAACTCTGGAGCTTTCAAAACGAAACGCCCGCGCGCCAGTTCGCGGTGGCGATCGACGGCTACCCGTTGGCAGCCGTGGCCGAGGCGAATGCGCCAGGGTCGTTCCTCGTCGCGGCCGGTTACGCCGGTAGCGTGCGCGTGCCCTGACGAGTGTCGACGTAGTCTGGCAACGGCGCGGCCCCACGGTCGCACGCCGACCGCTCCACCTGATCGTGCTCGACGAAGAGAGCGATGACGAATGCGGCGGCTGCCGCCGGCACTTCGACCCCTACCGCCGAGGCCTGCACGAGGCCAAAGCACCGACCGCGCCATCGACGCGGTCCGCTTGCAAGCGGCGGCCAAGGTGGCGGCCGAAGGCACGCTGTCGGCAACCCCAGCGGCCTCGCGGAAGCTCTCATTCGCCACCTTCGATCTGGCGCACAACAGGACTCGCTACGTGGGATCGCTGCGGCCTTCACTGGCGGTCGCCACGACGTGGCTGCCGCCATCTTCCGTCCGTTGGTGCGGGACCTGAACGCCCAGTAACCAGGTGGCGGGCACCGCGGTTCGGCGGGAGCATTCCTCTAGCACCTGATCGGCACTGGTTCAGCCGCCGAGGCGCACGTCGATCGCATTGGTCGAGACGAACCCCAGACCATTGGCGGTCGGATCGAGCACCACGCCTTGGTGATAGATGTGCAGCCCGCGTAGGGCCGCCGACGGCGGCACCTGGATGAGCAGTTGGAACCGCCCGTTGCCATCAGCCTGGCCGCCATGCATCTGTTCGATGTTGGTGAACACACTGCAGAGCGGAGCCCCCACCGGAGCCATGGAGAGCGGGAGCGGCAGGGTGTCGATGAACTGGTTCGAGGTGCCGATCGCGATGCCACAGAAGCCGAATGGCAGAGCATCCGCGATCGTCATCTCGTAGCTGCGGCCGAGGTCCCAGATTCCTGAGCTGTCGAGAATCGGCATCTTGGTCGTCGTCGACTCGCACAGCACTCGGATGGACCACTCGAATCGCCCAGTTGTGCGCGCGGTCCACACCCCAGCCTCGAAGCGGAAGTAAGCAACATCGGTCCCGCCGGAGGTCGCATCGAACACCGATGGGGCGACCGCTGGAGTGTCGAAGCCAACGTAGAACGTCTGACCTGCACTGAGGGCAACTGGATTCACGTTCGCAGTGCTCCACTTCGTCGTCGGGTCGAGACTCACGCTGCCGCTCGCCGCCACGATCGAAGGCACGCCGTTGCCATCGAGCAGACGGACATGGGCGGGAAGGACCTGCGCCTGACCATTCGTGCTGTTGCCGTAGATCTCGAAGCCGACGACTTGCAAAGCCGTCGGCGCGACCATTTCGAGCGCGTAGACGGTGTTGGCGCGGAGCGCGACACTGCTCTTGCTCGCCGCATCATTGACCGAAGCACAGGCCACTGGCGCACCCGGCGTCGAGCCCGGGCAGCCGTTGCCGTAGGCGGTCGCGGTGCCCGGCAGCCCCAGCGCGACGAACGTGGCGCCGCGGACGACGAGGCCGAAATCGGCATCTACCGAAACTGTCGCAGCGTGCGTGTCGGTGACGACGAGGTCGGCAACCACGTCGATGCTCCACAGCCCGGCCTGCGGGTTCTGCACGAACACACATTCGACGGTGTCGATTGCGTCCGCTGCCCCACCGGTCTGCGACACGTTGCCAGCCCGAAGGCCCTGATTGCCCCAGTAGACCGCACCGTTGGGTGCGAGCACGCGCAGCGTCAGATCGTTGACGCGCGAAAGGGCCGCGGAGGGATTGCCTGCCGGATCGGCAAACGTCATCGCCACCTTCAGGTCAGTACGTCCGGCCGGCACTTGCACGCGATAGCGGACCACTTGGTCCTGTTGCAGTGGCCTCGTCTCGTCGACGACAAACATGAGTGCGCGGTCGTCGTACATCGCCTTGAGGCTCGGCTGGCCCCAGCCCTGGTGTTCACGGCGATTGTCGGTGCTCGCTGCGGTGAAGGCGTAGGGCGAAGCGCTCGCGATCTGCAGCGCCTTCAGCGTGGTGAAGTTCGGCCGGTTCTGGAAGCGCGTGCCGCCCGGGACGCGCACCGGACCAAACAGCCCATCGGTGAACATCTGGATCGCCAGAGCATTACTACCCGCGACGATCGGCGTCGCCCCGGATGTGCCGCCGAAATTGGTGTAACTGTCGCCGACGTCGTAGCCCGCACCACCAGTGCGATCCGAAGTGTGGATCGAGTCGTAGTACGAACAGAAATCGGGTTTGAGGCGGCCATCGGCCGCCGGACCAATACTGGCCCCGCCGCTCCACGAGTCGTCGGCTGGATTCGCGTTGTCGAAGTGACGCACACCGCCGACAGAGAACACGTTCTTGGCCCAGGCCTGGGGCCGCGACTGTTGGTTGCCGTTGTTGCTCTGGCTCTGGGTCCACGCAATGCCGTGGTCGAAGACGATGTCGTCGGCATCGGCGGTGATCGAGGTGTATGACGCGCTCAGTCCGCTGCCCCACGATGCGGTCGTGAACATGACCTCATGCGTGTTGACCAAGGTCTCGACAACTTGCCAGCGCGATACCCCAATCGGAACGCAACTGTAGTTGGTGAAGAATGGCGTGATACTCGGCGCCATGCCGCGCGCCGCGATGCTGCTCGTACCGTTGCCAAAGACAATCCCCGCCGTGGCGTGGCCGTGGTCGTCGGCCGTGTTGCAACTCAGGACCGCCAGCGGCTGCGTAGTGAAGTCCGGATGATCGAACTGGATGCCCTCGTAGATATGGCCGCGCACGCCTTGGCCGCTGTAACCACCGAGTGTCTCGATATGGTCGGCACCGAGTTGCACGCGGGCCTTGTCCATGTCGCGACCGGTCTCGGTGACGAGGTCGATCCAGAGCACTTGGTCGAGGCGCAGCGCTTGCAGCAGTTGCGCTCCGGTCAACTCGACCTCGAGCAGCAGGCTGCCTGGTTGCTCGTTCGTCACCCGCGCGCGCATTGCTTCGAACGCACGAATCAGCGCCGGTTTGTCGGTGCGCTTGTCGACGACGACGACATTGAAGAGGGCGGCGGGCGCCGCGAGGTCGAGACCGTCCTTGCTCAACAATGCCGGGTCGATGCGGAATGCCGGCTGGTAGGAACCGACCCAACGGACGCCGTCGATGGCGCGCACGTTCTTGGCCGTCACCGAGTCCATCCGCACGACGTGGGCGCGGTGCGGCAGGTAGCCCTTCACGGCACCGCCGCAGACGGCGATCTTCTGGCGCAGCTCCTCGGTCGGCTTGCCATGGAACTGCACGATCCAGAGCGACGGGCTCTGGCCGTCGCGCAACATCTCGGGCACGGAGGGGGCATCCAGCAGCGGATCGAAGGTGCCGAATCGCAACGCCAACTGGGTTTCGCTCTGGGCCGTGCCAGCCACGGCAAACAGTGCGGCGGCGAGAAGCAAGGAGGCGAATCGGGGGGTTCGGTGCATGACGGGCGAGGGCCGCGCGGGCGGGATCGGAGGAGCAGTCGACGGTTGGCGAATGTCGTGCCGGACCCAGGAAGCGCGCCTGCGTCCGGTTTCCGGGCACGAGGCGTGCGGCCTGTGGACGGGGCAATAGCGTCCACGCGACAGGCATCCTCCAGCCTAGCAGATATTACGGCGACTGCGGGCAGTGGACGTCATCGCGACAATGCGCCGCCGCGCATAGATTGGCAGGGATTACCAAGCCCAATCAGCACAAGGGCGAAATCTGCCGAGCTCATTGACAGAAGCGTGGCAACGTCTATACTTGCACGCTCATTGCACATCTCACAGTGCCCGGCAGTTATACGCCGAGCACGCCGTGCAATGCGTTGCCAGACCAATCCATAGCCCCCTAAGGGAATCTTCATATGCTCCGTTCTATCCCGCGGGCCCGTACGCTCGCCGCTGCAGTAACCTTGTGCGTCCTCGGCTCGTTCGCCTCCGCGCAAACTGCGGTCATGCTCGATGGCCGTATCCTCACCCCAAAGGTCCCCGAATCGCCGTTCGCGACGGAAGGACCGATCTGGAACCTCGACCTCGCCAACCAGGGCATCGTCGTCACCGGCAAGAAGGTGACGATTCCCGCCACCGTCAACGGCCAGCCGCTATTGATCAGCGGTTCGTCGATCCTCGGCCAGGACGGCGAAGCGCTCACCGGTATCGGCGCCACGGACTTCTCGCGCCTCGTCGACACCAACGCCATCGGCACTGACCGCGATGTTGCGGTCGTCGGTACCAACCTCGGCCCGCGTCGCCTCGGCGCTGGACGATCGATCTTCAGCACGTCGGAGGCTCGCCGCGCGACCGATAGTACGGACATGGTTCGCGATCCGCAGGCCCAAGCTGCGATCGAGCAGAACTACTTCCAGATCGTGCAGCAGTGCTACCAGGTCCATGCTGGCTCGCTGCCAGCGGACTTCCTCGACCGCGCCGGCATCCGCGGGACAGATCCCGTCGGTTGGACCTACCCAGCCACCTCGGGCGGCACGCTGAAGTCGGCGGGCCACGTCTACGTTGATGCGCAAGGCAATGAGTTCTTCGTGCCCGATGTCGAGGTCGTGATCGAACTCGCCGAGAACGTCGCCGGCGGCGTGGTGCGCTCGGTTGCTCGCGGCAACAGCTCGCGGCCCGACTCGTTCGTCATGGGCGACCTGCTCTTGGTGTTCAACCAGGACCCGCGCTTCGGCGCCGACGTGCTCGGTCTCGGCGAAGCCGCGATTCCGCGCAGCGAGTTCTTCAACCAAGTCGTCCCCGGCCAGACGGCCGTCGACGTGATCGGTCACATGGTCGGCGAGCACATCATGTTCGTGCAGGAACTGCTGACCGAGTTCACCGACCCTGCCGCGGGCATCCACATCACCGCGGACCGATTCAGGATCCTCATCGGGTCGCGCGAGGCTCGCTGGCGCGGCACGGTCGACAAGCCGCAGGGCGTTCGCCTCGTCGCCGTCCTGATCGATACGCGCACAGGTGGCCTGCAGGTGCGCCGCGAGTTCAACGTCGCGATGGCCATCGACCCGCTCACGGGTGCGGCCGGCTACGACGCGCGCCTGCGCAACATCGACCTGACGTTCTTGACGCACATCGAGATGCAGGCCCGCAACGCCACGACCGACGCGGTGGAAGCGAGCCGGCTGTTCGACATCCTCCCGTTCCGTCAGTGACCGTAACCGACCGCGGCGTCATCTCGGCGTCGCGGTCGAAACGGTTCGCTTCCACGACGATCCCATGACCAGCCTCGCCTGTGGCTCCCGTCGCCTGCGCGCGCTCCTGTGCCTGTCGGCGCTCACCACGGCTTGTCAGCCGCAGTGGCCGGAGCCGGGCCAGGACACGCCCGACGCGCTTCCTGCCACGCGCTGCGAGGAGCCGAAGCCTCCAGTTCCTGCGATAACACGCATCGAAGTGGTTGTCGCAGCGGACGAAGTTCCGGTGCAGGACGGCGCAATGGCTGCCGCCGACGACATTCTCGAACTCGACTACGACTTCTGGTTGAACGACGACGCGGCCCTGGTCACGCGGCCCCCGTTCGCCACCCCATCTCGTGCGCATGAACGGCTCGCAGCCCGAACGCGCATCCTTGAACCTGGCCGCACGCGCTTCGCCACGAAGTCGCCGCGGTAACCGTCATTCCGCGCGCGGCAGAACCAGAAACGCAGGTTTGCCGCAGCACGTCGAACGCCATGAAGACCCCCGACAGGCCCGTCGATCTCACCGTCGATAGGGAGTCTCCTTTGGAACGTCACATGCAACGCCGCCCCGAGCTGGCGGCAGCGGTCGCCGCGGCCGCTGAATGCCTGCAACGCTCGCCGCAGTGGACACAGTGCGCGGCCTCCGTGCTACGACTGCTCGGCGAAGCCACCGGATCGGGGCGGGTCCACATCAAGCAGTTTCGTCGCGAAGCCGAAGGGGGTCTGTCCGCTTACCGCTGCGCCACCTGGGCCGCTCGTCCAGCCAAGGCACAGAGCGACGACGACCGCAGCCAACCGTTCGACCTAGTAGCCGCTGGCTGTCAGCAGTGGCTCGACGTGCTGGCGCACGGTCTTGCAGTCGAGGCCGAGGACTCCCGCCTCGATCAGCGTGAGGTTCTGCGGTCGCGAGACATGCGGGCACTGCTCGCGCTGCCGCTGTTCGCAAACGGCCAGCTCTGGGGCATGCTCGCATTCGCGTCCGTGACCGAGTCCAGCCGTTTCAGCCGCGTCGAGATCGATGTCCTGCGCCCGCTGGCTGCAGCTCTGGGCGCCTCGATCGAGCGCAACGAACTGCATGCTCAAGTCGAGCGACTGCAGCGCACCGAAGCTCTCGGCCGGATGGCGGGTGCCATCGCCCACGACTTCAACAACCTGCTGACCGTGCTGTCGGGGGCCTTCGAGACCATGGCACTCGAGCCAGCCACGAAGGCAATGACGGAGCCGGATCGAGTCTCACTCACCAACACCGTGCAGCAGGCGATCGACCAGGGTGCTCGCCTCCTCAAGCGGTTGATGCAGCACGGACGGGTCACTGAAGATGCCCCGAGGGAACTGGACGTGGCCGCCCACCTTCGCGGCGCGGAGAGCCTGCTCTCACAGGCTGTTGGGCGGTCGATCCGACTGCACATAGAGGTCGGTGCCGGAAGTCAGCACGTGTGCATCGACCCGCTGCAACTCGACCAAGTGCTGCTCAACCTCGCGCTCAATGCGCGCGACGCGATGCCACGAGGCGGCACGCTCGCGATCGAGATCACCAAGGCGGCTAGCAACGACGATGGACATACCGCAACTTGGACCGTGCTGCGCGTCCGCGACAACGGCCACGGGATGCCAGCACACGTCTGCGAACACATCTTCGATCCCTACTACACGACCAAGGGCAACCAACGCGGGACCGGCATCGGCTTGGCAACGGTCCGGGCGATCGTCGCGGCGGCAGGCGGCCACATCGCAGTCCGCAGCGCCGTCGGCGCGGGCACCGAGTTCTGCCTCTATCTGCCGGCGATCCGCCACTGGACGAAAGAAATGCACGAAGGTCGGGCGGCGTCGTAGCGGATCGGCGCGGAAGTCAGAACCGCCAAGTGGACTGCACGTAGCCGTAGCTTGCGTCTTGGGCGACGCCTGCAGAGGCGCTCTCCTGGAAGCTGCCCGCGAGCAACACGGCACCGCCAAGCTCGACATCAAAGCTCTTCGGGATCAGCTCCCAGCGAACACGAGCTTCGATCTGCTCGCCGACATGGTTGCCGGAGTTGCCGCTCGCGTCACGCAGGCCGGCCGACGTCCACGAGTCGCGCGCCTCGGCGAGCCAGACACCGCGATAGGCAATCATGACGCTCACGCTCTTCGCCGGCTGCAGCAGCAGGCGCAGCTCGGGTGAGTTGAGGTTGGCACGCGCGACCGCCCCCCAGATGCCCGTCGGCCCGTACTCGAATCGCCGCGCGCCGTAGAGCGTGTCGAACCGTTCGTTCGAGCCGTCGGTCGGATCCTGATCGCCGGTGGCGTAATCGTAGGCGACTTGCACGGCGGGGCTCAGCGGGGCGTCGAAGGAGTAGCCGAGCGAGGCGTGGGCGAAGCCGGCAAGGTGGTCAAGCGTCGGCGACGCAGATTGCGTGTTGGCCTTCGACTCGCCTAGTTGGCCAGCAAGCTCCACTTCGTAGAACCACTCGTTCCTGCGTGCGACCGGTTGGTTGTTGTTGGTGTTGTGGAAGAACCGCAGACCCGGCGTCAGTAGTTCGCGGCGCCGCGTCGAGACCCCGCGCTCGTCGAGGCCAAGCACGTAGAGCTCGAGCGTGGTGCGTTCCGCGGTCTTGGTCGACCAGTAGAGTCCAGCAAACTGGGTGTCGAGACTCTGCACGTCGAGATCCCACTCGTTGTCCTGCAACGATGCGAAATCCGCCGGCAACCGATCGACGGGCAACATCCAGAACACTCGCGCTGTGGACTCGCTGCCTTGCCACAGCCAGCCGACGCCGTTGAAGGCATTGATCGTGTTGCGGTACGCATTGCGCGCCATCAGGCGACGACTGCCGAGGTCGATCGCCTCGCGGCCGGCGCGAAGGTGAGACTTGCCGCCGCCGAGTTCCGGGAGCCTCAGGTCGCCGTAGGCCTGCAACACGTCCGTCGTGTTGACCATCGTGGTGTCGACGAAGCTGGTGTCGTCGATGCCGTACTGGCGCGCATCCAGGATTTCGAGGGTGCCCGCAACGACGTCCCCGGTCGCGTCGAAGCGCAGCGACGTTCGCAACGCCAACACGTCCTCGTCCTCACCGTAGGGTGTCGGCGTACGGACCCGGAACTGCTCGTCGAGGGTCTCATAGCGCGTGCGTTGCTCGCCGCTGACGTGGAGCCAGGTCGGTGTGCCAACAGCCCTGGCGAGCTGCCACGGCGCCGGTTCCGTCTTTGGAGCGTCGGCTGGCTTCTGCTCCTGCGGAGTCGCGGTGGCAGGCACAAGGGCCGGTAGCGGCTGTTGGCAGGAGAGCGGCACGGACAAGACCACGATGGCCGCGTTCCGAACGGCTGCGAGAGGACGAAGTGAAGTCATCGCGTGCGATCAATCAAATGCTGGACCAACTGGCGCCGCCACGGCGATAGCGGGCCTTGAATCCACCTCGCAAGAGGGCTGCGCTTGCGTGGCGGCGTCGCCAACACCACGAGGAGGTGACACTCCGTCACGGACCTGTGACAGCTGCATCGAACACTGGTTGCCACCGTCGGCAGGCTTCGGCTCGACCGGCACGAGCTCCTCGCCTTCGCGATCGACGGGCATCGCACCGAACTCGACCGCCCGCTCTCCGGGTGGCGGGCCGCATCGTGATGTCGCAAGGTAGACAACGGGATTCCAGTCTGGCCTTCAGCGTACGCAAGGAAGCTCGCGAAGACCAACTGCTCGATGCCCTCCCAAGATTCGGTAATGCGCAGCGCTGCTGGGTCGAGCAAGACACGATCTTGTAGTCGCGAAACAGGAACTGCCGCGAATCGAGCTTCGCGGGCGCGAGCAACGACGCCACCAAGGACGACGGGGCTACAGACAGCGCATGGGCAAACTCCTCTGCAAGACCCCGATCGCTCGAGCGCGAGCCCCTTGGTGACTGCGGGGCGATGGTCGTCAAGGCGTTAGCGCCGCGAACAACAGGAGCCCTGCCAGGCAACCAACCCCCAGCCAGAACAGGCCGACACGCCGTCGCTTCTGCAACTGCAGCCAGAGCACCAGTCCAGTCATCGCAACCAGCATCCAGAGCACGCCAGCGAGGTCGATGGCGATCCACCACAGGTCGCCGCCCTTGCCGGTGTGCAAATCTAGAAACAGCGCAAAGACTCCGCGCGACTCGATGTTCAGGTCGAACACGCCAGTTGTCTTGTCGATGCGAGCATCGCAGCGCTGACTGGGTCGCTCGAAGGTCACGCGGATCTCCGCGTCGCCGTCGTCGAAGTCGGTGACCGCACCGACTGCACCCTGCTGCCGCAGCGCTTCGACCACCTGGAGGCGGTCGCCAGCGACAACTTCCGCGGCGATCGTACCGTGCTTCTCCGTTGCCTGCGCGAGGTCGAGTCCCCAGGCCTCGGCGTGCACGAGCAATACGCCCGTGAGGCCGAAGAACAGCAATAGGACCAAGCTCGCGAGCGACAGGTGGATGTGGATGGTCCGCAGCACCTGCCAAAACGACGAACTCATCCGTCCTCCCGTCGAGGTCCGTAGCGGAGCGAGGCACCGGCCAGCTCGCGATTGCCTGCAATCTTCGCACTCTGCTCGGAGTCACCACAGCGAATCGTCTGACGCGCCACGGTGTGCGCGCCGTGCTCCCGTGAGACTTCGATGACGACCGTATAGTCACCGGCGGGCACTGCCATCCCGAGGTCATCGCGCCCCCCCCACGCAAGGCGATACTCACCGGGTCCACGTGATGCGCGACCGATCGCGTCGACGCGGTCGCTTGCCGAAAGGTCGGTCTTCCACCAGTTGGTCAGCTCACTGACCCAGCGACGATTGCGGCCCCAAACAGCGAGCGTCGTCACGTGCTCTCCGGCTGCATTCTCGACCCAAACCGCTGTGTACGGCCGCTCGTACCGCCGCGCGTCCATCTTGGGCAGTTCGAGCGTGATCTCCAGCTCCTGGCCGTTTTGGAACACGCTCGCCGCGGCACCTCCGGTCGCCTCGACGGCACTCAGGAGCAACTCCTGGAAACCGCGCGTCACGTGCCGCTTGCCATCCTTGTCGAGGATCAGGCAGTCGATACCGGCAGTGGTTCGCGCCATCGCCATCGACTCCGTTGGCGCGAGGACGCAGAACGCCGTCGCCAGCGCGTCGGCGGTCGCCGCGTCGGCGGCGAGCACGGTCGCCTGCAGCGCACCTGTCGCCGGTTGCCCGAAGCCCGGATCTAGGATGTGCGAGTGGTGCTTGCCCGCGAGTTCGAAACCGCGGGCGTAGCCGCCACTGGTGGCGGCCGCACGGGCGCCGAGCGCAACTCGCAGCATCACCCGCCGATTGTCTTGGGGCTGCTTTGGGTCGGCGATACCAAGTTGCCACTTCTGGCCCTCACTGGGCGCGCCGAAGGCCAGCTGGTCCCCACCGATGTCGAGCAGGGCCGCCACCACATCCGGGCAGGCCTTTCGCGCACTGGCGATCGCGGCATCGAGAATCGCACCCTTGGCAACGCCATCGAGCAGGAGATGCAGCGAGCCCTTCGGCACGATCGAGCCCGCCGCGACCTCGATGGTGAAGCCCGAACTTCGCATCGCCGCCAGTTCTTGGTCCAGAGCGGCGCTCGCGGGCGGCTTGCCCGAGGCGACCGCCTCGCGCCACAACCGCGAGACGCCGCCAATGCGAACGTCGAAGGCGCCGCGGGTGTCGAGCCGCAGCAACTCGGCGCGCTGCAGCAGACCAATCAGCTCCGGCGGGGCCTTTGTGACCGTCTCCCCCCGGCGCAGCGCGGCAACCGGAGTGTCTTCGCGCCAGTTCGAAAAGACTGCGTCGAGACATTCGACCTCGAGCAGCACCGCCGCCAGAAAGGCGTTCGCGCGCGCCGCGTCGGCGCGCACCGCCAAGTCCAGGGACGTACCGATCACGTGGTCGCGGTGCAGCCGCACCAGATCCTGCGATCGAGGACCCGGGGGCGCGGCGCGATCCTGGGCGCGGGTCGACGGCCCCAGGACGGCGGCGAGAAGGCAGCAGAGGAGTAGCTTCGGGATGCACATGCAGACGCGGAGGCTAGAAGTGGTGTCGCAAGGCGCCAGCGGCGGCAGGCGACACGTCGGCCGATGGCGTCGTCGCGAACACCCCGCAGAATCCTCGGATTCCGCGGCGAGTGCGCACTTTGCCCAGAACCGCCGTTGCTCGAACTCACTCGCCGGCCAGTTGGGAACCCACTCTTACCGTCTGTCGCCGTCCCGATTCGTCGCAAGCTCGTCATCCCTGTCGCCTTCGCATCCCTGTCGCCTTCGCATCCCTGTCGCCTTCGCCGCACCGTCGTCGCCAGTCCGCGCGGTCATGAGCATCCCCGCCGGTGCAAGTACGTGCTGTTCCCACCTCCCGCGCACTCGTCTGCACCGCTGCCTTGCCACAGCGGACGCAACGCGTAACGTGTTCGCCCCCCGTCCATGGCCGAACTGACGCACGAGATCGCACGCCGGCGCACGTTCGCGATCATCTCCCACCCAGACGCCGGCAAGACCACCCTCACCGAGAAGCTGCTGCTCTACGGCGGAGCGATTCGTGAAGCTGGCTCGGTGAAGGCGCGGCGCGGCGGTGCCCACGCGACATCCGACTGGATGGAGCTCGAGAAGAAACGTGGAATCTCGATCACTTCCTCAGCGCTCCAATTCGAGTACCAAGGCCATTGCGTCAACCTGCTCGACACGCCGGGCCACCAGGACTTCAGCGAGGACACGTATCGCACGCTGGTCGCCGCCGACGCTGCACTGATGCTGATCGATGCCGCCAAAGGCGTCGAACCCCAGACCAAGAAGCTGTTCAAGGTCTGCCGCGACCGCGGCATTCCGATCGTGACGGTGGTCAACAAGATGGACCGACCGGCGCGCGCGGCGCTCGACCTGATGGACGAGGTCGAGAAGATTCTCGGCATCACGATGATCCCGGCCACGTGGCCGATCGGCTCGGGCGAGAACTTCCGCGGCGTCTACTCGCTGCGTGACAAGGAAGTGTTCCTGTTCGAACGGACAGCGCACAACGCCACGCGTGCCGGCGTGCTGACTGCCGGTCCCGATGACCCAAAGCTCACGGAGATGCTCGGCGAGAAGGCGCATCTGCAACTGCTCGAGGACCTCGACATGGTCGAGACCTGCGTGGAGCCGTTCACGATGGAGAAGTTCCGGGCGCAGCAGCAGTCGCCGATGTTCTTCTGTTCGGCGCTGACCAACTTCGGCGTCGAGAACATCCTCCAGCGGTTCCTCGAGATCGCGCCCGCACCAGGCCCCCTGCCGACGCTCGACGGCGAAGTGCAGCCCGACGCCCCGTTCTTCAGCGGCTTCGTCTACAAGGTCGCGGCGAACATGGACAAAATGCACCGCGACCGCATCGCGTTCCTGCGCGTGACGTCGGGACATTTCGAGCGCGGAATGGCGGCCAAACACCTGCGCATGGGCCGCGATGTCCGCCTGTCGCATCCGCATCGATTCTTCGGCCAGGAGCGCGTCTCGATCGAGGACGCTTGGCCCGGTGACGTGATCGGCCTGATCAATCCGGGGTTGTTCCGCGTCGGCGATGTCCTCAGCGGTGGCCCGACGTTCCAGGTGCGCAACTTCCCGCGCTTCGCACCCGAGATCTTCGCGCAGGTGGCGCCGAAGGAACCGTCGATGTCGAAGAGCTTCGGCAAGGGTCTGGCGCAACTCGGCGAGGAGGGCGTAGTGCAGACGTTCTGGCCGCGACACGGTGCGCGCGAGGCCATCCTCGGCGTCATCGGCGAGCTACAGCTCGAGGTGTTCCAATGGCGCCTGGAGAATGAATACAACGTGCAACTGCGCATGGACCGAAAGCCGTGGTCGCGCGCGCGTTGGGTACTGAACGTGACCGACGAAGTACTCGAGATCCTGCCAATGGTCGTCAAGGACGAGGCCGGCCGGTTCGTCGCCCTGTTCCACAGTGAGTTCGAGATCGACTACGCGAAGTCGCGCTACAAAGGACTCGAACTGCTCGAGCACCCGCCGACCGAGGAAGAAGGCTGAGGAGAAGAAGGCTGAGGAATCTGGCGCCTTTCTCAGCGCTTGCTGGGCCGCAGTTCGCCCCCCGCCCTCGCCATCGCCCGCTCCAGCACCTGCTCGATCTGTTGCCACATCGGCGGATGGTCCTTCACATCGCGCGGCTTCTTGCTGGGGTCACGCATGCGGAACGAATCGAGTGGCATCGGCTCGTCCAGCACGAGCAACTTCACATGGATGCGCTGGACGATCTCTCCGGCGCGGAGATGCACGACCTCGAGCAACGCGTTGTCCGCTTCGCGCACGAACACTTCGACGCGATCGCTGATCGGAAGCTCGTTGCCCGCCTCCTCGATCTTGGCGGCCTTGAGACGATCGCCACCAAACCAGCGACCGTTGCGTGCTGGGTCCGCGGGCCTCTCGATTGGCTGGAGATCGAAGCGGAGTGCAAGATCGCTGAGCATCGCACTGCCGAGCGGTGCTGAGCCGCGGGGATCGCCTTGGAACGGCAGGTCCGTCTTCTCGAGCACCATGCCGGCCCATTCGAGATCCCCCACGATCGCCTTGTCGATTCGCACACAGACCTCGCCGAAGGTCGGGTCCTGCTGGAGCACGACGACGCCATCGTCGGTCGTCAGAGTCTCCATGCTGCCACCGAGCCCGTCGGCAAAGTCGAACTCGACTACCGAGTGCATAGCCGCCGCGCGGCCTTGTTCTGTGCGCAGGACACGAAGGGAACCGCGGGTCGAGAAGGACAGTCCGCCCTGCATTCGACCGCTCGTCTCGAGTTCGAGGCGCACCGAGTGCACGCGCGCTTCGGTTGCGCGCAGTGCGTCCACAAGCACCGTTGCCACCGAAGCTTGGGGCTTCTCGGCGACATCCTGGGCCGAGCCTTGCCGCAGCGGGGCCAGAACGGCCATGACGGCCAGAACGGGGAGCGACACGGCGTGAAGTGTGCGTTTCGCGGTACGGTTCATGCTTGCGCGCGGCGCCGCTGCACGCCCGACCCCATGCCAGGGCCCGCGTCAGCAGCAAACCTCAGAAAGGTGCGGGATGCCGGACTTCGGTCGATCCTACGGATCGGAGCCCCTCTGCCCACCGCAATCTCCCGCCCGGCCATTGCTGCCGCCAGATCCACTCGCCCATGAAGCACCTCACCAGCGTGTTGTCGTTGCTATTCCTCGTTCCCCTAGCACGCCTGCACGCCGACGAAGTCCGGTTGCGCGACGGACGTGTGCTCTACGGCAAGGTGACCGACGAGAAGGAGGTCCTCGCGGTTGCCACTCGCGACGGCGTGGTACGAGTGGCGACCACCGACGTGGTCGAGCGCACTCCCGAAGCCGCGCTGAAGCAACGCCTGCTCGAGCTGGCCCGAGGACAGTCGGAGTCGCCGTTCGCGCAATTGCAACTGGCGCTGCAGGCACATGTCTGGGCGCTGGAGTCCGAGATGTGGCAGCACCTCGACGTCGTCCTCGCCGCACCCGCCAGCGATCGCGATCGGCTCCAGCGTCGCATCGATGACTTCCTCACCCAGCTCGAACCCGAGTTGATGCCCCGCAAGTACCGGACTGCCGACACCGACGTGCGCGTTCGCGAACTGCTGCGGGGCCACCGCCGCAACGATGGCCTCGGCAAACAACAGGCCCGTGTCGCACTGCTCGCGCGCGAGCCGAATGCCGACAAAGACCTGCGCCTCGAGGCCCGCCGCAACAGCGATCGCGACCGGCGCGAACTGGCGATCGCAGCACTCTTGCATCGCGGCACCGGCGGCAACGACGCATTTGCATGGCGCACCGCGATCCTCGACTCTGACGCCGCCGTGCGCACGGCGGCGATGCGGATGAGTCGCGATCTCGGGCTCTCGCACGCGGCGGTCGAGTACCTCGCCCCAGGCCTCGAGCACTCCTCGGCTGAGGTTCGCGTTCGGACAGCAGCGGCCTACGAAGCGCTCGGTGACGTCACCGCTCTCCGCGCCCTCGTCCTCGCTGGCCCCAAAGCAGGCGTTGCGCTCGCCGGCGGCGGCAACGGTCACAACCGAGCCCACGTCGCGTTTCTTCAGTCCCAAGCCTACGTCCGCGACTTCGACGTGGAGGTCGCCTCGGGCTCCTTCATCGCTGACCCCAAGATCGACGTGCTGCACAGTGGCTCGGTACTCGACGTCGCGGTCCAGAACATCACGATCGAGCGCGTCCGCGTGGTGCGCGCCTATCGCAGTGCGCTAGCGAAACTCGGGTCCAAGGACCCTGGCGCCGACCCGAGCCTGTGGCCCGCATGGCTTGCGACCTTGGAGCAGGAGGGACTCTCAGTGGCCCCCATGACACCCGCTCGCACCGAAGCCGGCGCGGATCAGGCGCCAGTCAAGGCTGAAGGGAGCGGGCAGAAGCGCTGATTCGCCGTTCGGTATCCGCCTCTGGGTTCGCTAGATTCTGGCACCCGAGGTGGATCTACAGATGGCATTCGACGCGCAAATCGCCGTCGTCGGTTTGGCGACGATGGGACAGAACTTGGCCCTGAACATTGCCCGCAACGGCTTCCCCGTTGCGGTCTACAACCGCTCTTTCGACAAGACGGAGGCGACGCTTGCTCGGGCCGACAAAGGCTTCCGCATGGCCGGCGCGCGCACACCGCAGGAGCTCGCAAGCCTGTTGGCGAAACCGCGCCGGGTGCTGCTGCTGGTGAAAGCAGGCCAACCGGTCGACGACACGATCGCCCAGTTGCTGCCGCACCTCGAACCCGGGGACATGATCATTGACGCTGGCAACAGCCACCCGGACGACACCGAACGTCGCGGGCGCGAGCTCCCCCAGCGCGGCATCCGGTTCGTCGGCATGGGTGTCAGCGGTGGCGAAGAAGGTGCGCTGCTGGGCCCGAGTCTGATGCCTGGTGGCGACCGTTCGGCCTATGACGAGCTCGCACCCATCCTGCAGAAGATCGCGGCCAAGGTCGAGGACGGCCCATGCGTCGCCCACCTCGGACTCGGCGCCGCGGGTCACTTCGTCAAGATGGTGCACAACGGCATCGAGTATGGCGACATGCAGCTGATCGCCGAGTGCTACGACCTGATGCAGAACGTGCTCGGCATGCAGCACGACCAGATGGCCGCCGCGTTTGCGACCTGGAACACCGGAGTCCTCGAGTCCTTCCTCATCGAGATCACCAGCAAGATCCTGAAGGAGCGTGACCCCAAGACCGGCAACCCGATGGTCGAGATGATCGTCGACAAGGCCGGCCAGAAGGGCACCGGCAAGTGGACCAGCGAGATCGCGCTGCGCCACGGCGTGCCACTGCCGACCATCCACGCCGCAGTCGAGGCGCGCTCTCTGTCGTCGATGAAAGACCAACGCGTGCTCGCCAGCCAGAGACTCCGCGGGCCGCAGACGACCAGGATCAAGGACGAGAAACTCGTCGATGCAGTCCGCGACGCGCTCTACTGCAGCAAGATCTGCTCCTACGCGCAGGGGCTCGACTTGCTGGCCACGGTCGATCGCGAGAAGGGTTGGGGCATCGACCTAGGCGAAGTCGCCCGCATCTGGAAAGGCGGTTGCATCATCCGCGCCCGCTTCCTGCAGCGAATCCAAAGTGCATTCCAGAAGCACAAGCGACTCGACAACCTGCTGCTCGACGACGAACTCGGCGGCTTCCTGGTGCAGCATCAGCAGAGTTGGCGTCGCGTCGTGTCGCTGGCGTCCGAGCACGGTGTACCAGCACTCGCGATGGCTGGCAGCCTCGGCTACTTCGACTCGTTCCGACGCGCGCGGCTGCCGCAGAACCTGACGCAGGCGCAGCGGGACTTCTTCGGCGCCCACACGTTCGAGCGCACCGACGGCAAAGCTGGCGACTGGGTGCACCACGAGTGGGGCGGCTGAGCCAGCCCCACTCGCGCCATCGAGGTCCCAAAGTCGCTGCGGCCGGATGCTGTGCGTGCGGCTCGTCTGCGGCCCTGGCCAAGCTCACTTCGTGCGATACACCTCGACGCCCTTCTGTTTCTTGTTCATGACCTCGTTCTTCAACCACAGCACCTGACTGCCGCGGTTCGAAGCGTTGAGATTCAGGTTGTTGTCAAGCGCATCGAACAATGGCAGCAGGCCAGCCGCCTGCCCTTGCTCAACGCGACCCTCTCCAAGCTCCGACTCCTGTTGCCGCTGCGGCTCGCGGATCCGGGTTGCCTGGTGCACGCCCGAGCCACGGTAGAACGCGTAGTTCTCGCCCTGCGCCACGAGCACTGTCGCCGTGCCAACGAGACCGTCGCCAGCAAACACGCCGCGGAGATCGCTGTCCCCACTGCGGAACCGACCGTCGCCGCTGCCGACCATCTTCACGTGCGCGCCATGGACGTAGGCATCCCCACGGCGGACGTTCACACGCATACGGCCCTCAGCGAACTGCTCCTGTGCCTCGATGCGAAGGTCGCTCTTCAGCACCATACCGGTAGCGATCACGTCGCCGCCGCGCACGACACAGAGGTAGGCGCCCGGCTCTTTGACATCGAGCGGAACCTTGCGGATCGCGTCCTTGTAGTCGCGCCCGGAGCCGAGATCGATTTCCAGACTCAGCAGCGGCTTGATGCCATGAAGCTGGATGCCGCGGATGTCGTTCAGCGACTTCTCCAACAAGTAAAGCCGCATCAGGTCGACGCGGAACACCTGCACCTGCGCCCGCGCGATGTTGCGGAACTTGATCGCCAGTTCTGCTGACACGTCGGTCGCAAACGTCGTGGCCTCGTCGATCGTCAGCACCTTGTGGCGGAAGTAGTCACTCGCTTCCACCGCGTCGCTGAAACGGTCCTTCACTTGGTCGTAGGCCACGAGTGCCTTCTCGGGCTCGCCGCGCGCGTGCCAGATCTGCCCCTGGAGGTAGACCGCATGCCACTTGCTTTCGCTCTCACTCTTGCCGCCCGTCGCCATAGCGAAGGACTCGGTGGCGACGCGCTCCAATGCGGCAAATGCCGCGTCATGCTGCCCGAGAGCGAACTGCGCGTAGCCGACGGTGTAGAGCAGTTCGTCTTGGAAGCTGCTGTCCGGATAGCGCTGCAGCCCGGCTTCGGCCACTGCCAGCGCACCCTTTAGGTCTCCGCCTTCGAGCAGCGTCGTAGCCCAGGCGAAGGACACTTCTTCGGCCAGCGGGTCCTCAGGATAGAGAATCAAGAACTCACGGAACTGCTGCAAGGACCGTTGGCGCAGCTCCTGGATGGAGCCCATGCGCTCATCCACTGCGACCAGAGGATCCGCCTCGGCCGCCATGGCGGCAAGTTGCTGCGCGATGCTGTAGCGGAGAGTCCGCATGGTCGGCAGGTCCGGATAGGCGAGTAGCAACTGTTCCAGGAACTTCGACGAGGCCCTGTGCTCGCCGCGTTCGCTCAACGTGGTTGCTACCGCCGCGTCCTTCAAGAACGAGGATTCGACCGTGCCGCGGAACACCAGCAACGCCGCCTCGAACTCGCCGAGATCAAAGTAGCTGCGCCCCACTGCGAGGATCTTGTCGAACGGAATCACGAGATCCGGCTGACGGTCCTTCAGTTGCTCGAAGTACTCGACGACCTGCTTCTGTTCGCCGCGCTCGATACCCAAGTAGAGCATCATGCGCGCGACCTCAGTGGCGACGTCGTCCCGGAGGCGGTACTCAGTCTTCTGCCATTCGCTCAGCAGTGCCGCCAAGTGCTCTTGCGCGGCGGTGCTCGCGCGCTGGCGCTCCTGGCCCGTCGCCTTCTCGGCGGCCTCGAACTCGGACCTGCCAAGGTAGAAGCGCTCATCCGGCGTCAACCGGTAGGCCTCGGGCTCCCCCTGCTGGCTGCCATCGATCCTGAGCGTCGAGACCTTGCCGAAGGACCGCAACTCGGGGCGCATGGCGCCGTAGACCAAAGACGGCAGCGCCCGGAACGAGCCCGCAAACCGAGCCTGCAGTTGGTAGCTGACAACGCCTAGATTGACGCCTTCGCGGAAGTAGAAAACGAGTCGATCGGGCTGCACCTCGACGTAGTCGAATGGACCCTGGATCGAGTCGCGCGGCACCGAACAGCCCGCAGGAAGCGGCTCTTCGAGCACCAGCGGCGAACCGCGGAGCGCCAGCGCTTGGTCGTGCACCGCGAAGTGGGTCTGCGCCAGCGCTGACTCGCCCACGCGGAGGCGCGACACCTCATTGGTGAAGGACCGGTAGCCCTGACCTTGCACCACACTGAAGCCAGATGGCACATCGCGGCCGGCAAACCGACGCGGCGCCGCGAGGTAGGTGCGCTGCAGGTGCACGCGCGAGTCATTGGCGACCTTGTCGTCAAAGCCCTTGCGGAAGCCCACCAGCGTGATCGAGTAGAACGCCTCGCCGCCGCCGGCGACTTGGATCTGCACCGCGTTGCCGCGAGCCTGCAGCCACTCGCTCGGGACGACCAGCACGCTGCCGAGACCTTGCGCGGACTTCGGCGTCGTCGCCAACTCGCGGCCGTTGACCACCACGGTCACTTCGGTAGCCCGCGCGGCCCCCGCACCCTCGCGCTGTTGCATCGCGGCCAGCGCGATCGCCGCGGTCGTCGCTTCCGGCGTCGACCATCCCGCACCGCACCGCGACGAACTCGCAGCCGCTGCCGCCGCAACACCGAGCCCATCGCGCGGATCGGCAGTCAGCAGCGCACGCGCCGCGAGGGCCACGGTCTCGGTCGAGAGCTGCTGGAACAGCGTCGGCGGCATAGCCTTCTGCAGCGCCACGAGGACCTCGTTGGCGAGCTCGGCACGCCCGAATGCCTGCCAAGCGAGCGCCAACCGAGCGAGGCCGTCGGCGCCGAGCGAGTTGCGCGTCCGATGCAACGCGTTGAGCGCCTCGAATCGGGCGCGGCCGTCGACGGCCAAGGCCCACATCAGGTCAGCCCGCTGATCGTTGCCGGCGCTTCGCGAGGCCTGCAGCAGCGCTTCGGCAGCGCGATTGCGTGGCGACTCGGCATTCCCAAGACCGCGCCGTACGCATGCCGACAGAAATCGCAGCGCCTGGCTCGTACTGCGCAGGTCCTGGCTGCGTTTGCCGACCCAGGAGAAGCTGCCGTCCGCCAGCTGGGCGCCGATCAGCCCTTGCAGTGCGGCGTTGGCCTGGGCCAGCAGCTGTTCGCGATCGAGCGGCAGCAGTGCGCTCGTGTGCTCGAGGTAGTCGAGTACCAGCAACGCCGACAGGCCGCGACTACTGCGGGCGAGGACAGTCGACTCGACCTGCACGCAGTTGCGCAACTGGTAGCCGCCGCCGATCGCAGCCCGCAGCAGGTCGCGGCCTCGATCGGGCCCGACCTCCACCACCATCCGCATCCAGGCGAATTCGCCATCAGCTGGCAGCGACAGATCGAGTGCCGCGCGGTCGCGCGTGCTGCCAGAGCGCCCCTCGACGACCTCGACCCCAAACGGCTGCACGAGGATCGATCGCTTCAGTGCATCGACAGCAGCGCCCAACGCGGCGCCCGCTTCCAACTCGACAGCGCCGGCCGTGGCCGCGACAAACGGGTACTCGACCGTCAACTCGCCACCCGCTGAGAGCTCGATTGCCCGCTCGTCTTCGAAGGTCTTCTCGCCCATCGTGCGCCGGAACTTCATCGACCCGCTACTGCGCTCGGCGCCAAGGTTGTGTACGCGCGCGCTGAATGCGACCTCATCGCCTTCGGTCAAGACCGGCGGACCCTGGATGTCAACCTGGACATCGCGCTGCGAGCGCAATTGGCCGCGCCCTTCGCCGACCCAGCTATCCGCGGTAACGGCACGCGCTTGCAGACGCCAGGATGTGGTGCTGTGCGGCACGACGATGGTCGCGCGCGCAGTCCCGTCGTCGCCCGTGGTCAAAGACGCGAGCCAAACACCCGTCTCACGAAAGTCTACGCGCACGCCGCCAACCGGAGTTTCGCCGGCGAACACCAATCCCAGCGTCGGGCCGACGTGGAGGTCGGTGACCATGCGGTCGTCAAAGCCACCGGCACCGAGATCGAAGGGCAACCCAGCGACGACGCTGCGAACACCTCGACCGGCGAAGCTGGCATAACCACGCGCTCTGCTGGCTTCGTCTTGCGCGCCAGCGCCGCTCCCCAACTTGTATGCCAACTTCTCGCGCTCCTGGGCACTCAGAGACCCAGTACCGCCGCCGAAGGCAACGGCTAGATTCCACTCTTTGCTGTCAAACGCGGTGGCACCCGCAGCCACATCCTGCCCGGGCAGGAGCCCGAACAGCCCGTCACTCGACTTGCTCAGGGCCACGCTGGTCGGAGCCTCGGCGGCAGGCAGCGCCCGCCGCGCGTCTTCGCTCAGCAGCGCCTCATCTACGGCGCGGGTGATGCCGTCATACGACCACGTGCAACTCGACTGCGTGCGGAACGCAGTCTCGCGCATTTGCCCGTAGAAGTAGGCGCCGATCGGCGGCGCCTTGTCGCCGTGCAGCGCCAACAGCGCGTCATCGACCATCGCCACCGAGATCTCGGCGCGCAGCGGACGACCCTGCGGATCGCGCACCCGCACCACTAGGTCGACCTTGCCACCTGGGGCCGCCACTGCTGGTGCCTCGAGCTCGATCGTCAGGTCACGTTGCACCAGAAACGGCCGTTCGGCAGTGTGCAACTGCTCACCATCAACCATGGCCACGGCGAAGGCAAAATTCGGTGCATGCTCCGGCTGCAACAGCATCTCGATCGTCGACTCACCCGACGGCACTACCCGAGTTTCGCAGGCCAAGATGCCATCGCCTTGCCAAGTCAACAGTGCGAGGCGCGCGCCAGCACGATTGACCAGGCGCACTGCGGCCTTCTCGCCGACCTTGAAAGTCTCGCGACCGCAGAGGAGACGCAGACGCTGCGCATCATCGTCGCCACTGATGGTCAGTTGCACTTCGCTGCTGACCGGGACCGCGAAGCGATCGATGGCCTGAACGCGAACACGGATCTGGCCACCCTTGGCGGCAGTGAAAGTCGTCTTCGCCGCGCCATCGGCAGTGGTGCGCACGGTGCGGCGCTCGAGTTCGCGTTCGGCCACGGTGCCGTTGCGCGGATCGGTCTCGAGCGCGAGCAACACAGCCGTCAGTTCGCGTTGGAGCGGCTTGCCCGAACGGTCCTTGGCGACAACCGAGACTTCGAACGGCTCCCCGGCAAGGTAGACCGGCTGCGGTGTGGTGACTCCGATGTCGAGTTCGCTGGTCGCGATCGGCACCGCCAAGCCAGAACCCACGCCGTCCGCAGGCATCTCGGCCGCGAGCACCGCCATGGCCTCTTCGGCGAAGTCCTCGGTCGGCAGTTCGAAGGGCACTTCGCCGGCGGCGTTGGTGGTGCCTCGACGCTCCATGACACTGCCGTCAGGCATTTGCAGACGCACGACGACGTCGCGACCCTGGGCCGGCTGCCCATAGAACCACTGCGCGCGTAGCGTGCCGCGGATGTGCTCGCCTCGGTAGACCACAGATTCGGCCACCTCGATGGTCAGTTGCAACCGTGGGCGCTCGTAGCGACCGACGTGGAACGTCGTCTGCCATTGGTGATCGGAACGCTTGGCAAGGCCGACCGTGATGCGCCATTCGCCGAGTTCGGCCTCGGCATCGAGATCGAGATCGAAATCGAAGGTGCCAAATGGCGAGAACGCTACATCGCGCAACATCACGACTTGACCGCTCGGCGACAGCACCTGCACGGCGTAACCGCTCGCCTGCGGCAACGCATAGATGCCATCGTGAACCTCGCGCACGACGCCCTTGCCGTGAACACGATGGCCGGGCTGGTACAGCGGCCGGTCCGTCGTCAGGTAGCCCCGCGGCAGCAGGCCCGCGGAATAGCCCATGCCGGACAGATCGAGCGAGCTCGCACCTGAGCCGCCGGCGGCGACGGCAAACACGCGTAGCGAGTCGCAGTTCTTCAGTTCGTTGCCGCGGAAGCGAAAGAAGCCCTGAGCATCCGTCACGCCTTCGGCCAGCACCTTTTCGGCGTCGCCCAGAACGACCTTCACCCCAGCCTCGATGCGGTTCTCCTTCGTGTTCTGAGTCATCACGAGGAACTCGTGGCGGCTCGACTTCGTGATCAGCGCGAGGTCGCTCACCAGCACCATGGTCGTCGCCTCGTAGCGTTTGTCGTCGACCTTGACGACGTACGCGCCGGGCTCCTTGAGCGGCAGCGACACCGTGCGCTCGGTCTCGCAATAGCGAACGTAGCCAGCGACCGCGCTGTCAAACGTCAGGTCAGCGGCGATCACCTCGATGTCGAGTTCATGCACGTTGGCGGCCTGATGCGTCGCCCGGAAGTAGTCTTCGAGATCGAGCCGGAACACGCGAACGCGCACCGACTCGACGTTGCGCGACGTCAGCACGAACCCCGGCTGCTCGTCGGTGCGGAACACACGCGGCGTGCGAACGCGAACCGTCGTCTGCGTCAGTCGTGCGACGCGCTCCTGCGCGACGGCGGCGGCGCTGCCCCACGTCACCGCGCGATAGGCCTCGAGTGCCTTCTCGTAGTCAAAGGTCTTGGTCTCGAAGATCTCGCCGATCGTCAACTGTGCACTCGAGCTCTCCTCGCGACCTGGGTACTTGCTGACACAGCGGGCAAACTCGGCACGCGCAGCCTCGTAGCTCTCTTCTTGCATGCACATCGAGCCGCGCAGCAGGAGGATCCACGGGTTGCGGTGGTCGAGCGGGTAGGCGCGGGCAAACGCATCGAGCCGCTCGCGCGCGGCTCCGTAGAAGGACTTGCCGTCGTCGAAGGCGCGCTTGGCGAGCGTCCACTCGGCGTCGACGATTGCGCGCTGCACGCGCTCCCAATCGGCATGCGCGGGATGCTGCGCCAGGTACTCGCGCCATGCAGCAATCGCGAGATCGGTCTTGCCTTGGCGCGCGAGCACGTCGCCCCGCAGCGCTCGGGCTGCTGGGATCTCCTCCCCGCCCTTGCCGGCCTCCGCCTCGAGGAACGCCGCCAGCAGGCGCAGCGCGTCGTCGGCGCGGCCAACACCCTGGTAGCACTGGGCGGCGAGGTACTGAGCGACTCGCGCCTTCTGGTGCGCCGGCCAATCGCGGCGAAGGTCCTCGAGCGCCTGAACCGCACGATCGAGTTGCGCCGCCGGTGGCTGCGGTACGCCAAAGGTCAGAGCCACTTCGTAGGCAGCGTCCCCCGCCTCGGGTGCGTCCTTGCCGAGCGCGATGAGGTCGCGGAGCACAGCTCGGGCTGCGGTCCGTTCGCCACCCGCGAGTCGAGCGCGACCGAGCAGCAGCATGGCCTTGCGCTTACCACCATCGATGGACAGGAGTTCGACCAGAGGTCCTAGGCGCCTCACCGATTCTGCATGCGCACCGCCGGCAAGCGCGGCTTCGGCCGCCCGTAGTTCGATGCCGCGCGCCCGTTCGGGCCGCAAGCCAAGATCGAGCGCAAGGTCGCAGAAGGTCACCACGCGACCGTTGTCCGGCGGGTCCTGGCTCGCAGCCTTGTCGGCGAGCTCGAGGTAGACCTTGGCGACCTCTTCCTTGCGCAGGAACCCAGTCAGTCGCTCGCTCTCGTCGCGATAGATCTGCGCCGCCATTCGCAGATTGCCATCGCCCTCGTGTACCTTGGCCAGCAGATAGCGTGCATGCGGCACGTAGCCTGAACCTGCTTGCTCTTGCAGAAGTCGCTGCAAGGTCTCGGTTGCCGCCTTCCGGTCGCCAGCAAGCCACTGCGCCTCACCCAAGAGCAGCAGCACGCGGTCCTGCTCCCCCACCGCAGAGAGGGGCAGTGCGGCCTCCAGCGCCGCAACCGCCTCGCGATACCGTCGCTGAATCAGCAGGTCTTCGCCCTGAGGGAGTGACCAGGCGACGACTGCGGCCGTGAGCACCAAAAGGAACGGGAAGAACGCGAGCCGGCGGCGAAGGAACGTCATTACGAAGCGAGGGGCGGCGGACCGGGGCGGAGCAATCGAAGGGGCGGCGGCAACGGCGACCGCAAGATCGGGTTCCGCGCGCGCCATGGACGCTGGCAACGGCCGGAACTTCGAGCCTTTCCCTGGGCGACCAGGACGGTGCGGACGATCCGTCCTACCGCGACGCTGGTATCCTCACCGCCGAGCGCCGTTACCGCGATCTTCTCGTAGTGGACCGCAACGCTGCGCGAGTTGCCCGGCTGCGGCGGACCCGGCTCGCTCGGGGCTCGCCGCGTCCTACAGCCGGACTTCGATCACGGGTGCGGTACCGAGTTCCTTCACGCCATCCGTAGCCGTGGTGCCACTCGACCAGACACGCACCACTGGTTCGAGCCCACAGATCGTGACCTTCTTGGCCTGGCTGGTGATGACGCCCAGGGCATTCAGCCCATTCTGCAAGGCCCCGGCCTGGTAGCGCAACGTCACGCCGATGAGCCGCGGGTCGTTGGGAATCCCGAAGTTGAAGGTCGCCGAACCATCGCCCAACGCCACCTGGAAGTAGGTCTGCAACGCGTCGATGCTCACAAAGCAGCTTGGCGCACCCGCCGTGCTGAGGTCGACTGGCAATGGGGCACCGTTCCAGGTCCCCACCTCTGTGGATCCGAGCGCCAGAATGACGAGCGATCCAGGGGGAGCATCGAGTGCGCGCGTGAGCCACGGGCGACCCCAGAGCACCTGGGCGGAGGCGCTCTCGACCCGCAACGGCAGACCCGTCGCCGGCTGGCACGAGGCGGGACCGATGGCGACCTCAGGGCTGTTGCAGACAAACGTAGCGTCGAGCGTGTAGCCCCCGGGGGGCTGACCAAAGACCACAATCTCGATGCAGAGCGAACCTAGCTGCGGGTTGTATGCGAACGGCACTGCGAGCGGGATCGGCGCCAGCATTGGCGACGGCGTCTGCGCCGAGGCCATCGACGGCAGTGTGAGCAACTGACGCGGCAGTACGACGGTCTCGTTGGTGCCGCGATTCGCCGCAAACGTCGAGCTCACTGCGACCAGCGCGAGCGGCGTCGTCGACATGCGGATCTCGCAGTCGACCTGCTTGCCCGTTGCGGTGCTGCCGCCGTCCAGTCGGAAGGCGATCTGTGTGATCGTGCCGGATGCAGAGAACAGCATCGCATCGTAGATCTGCTGCACGCGCATCGGCGTGCTGCGACCGAACGGGACGTTGGTCGAGGTCGTGCCCTCGAGCGTCGCATGCGAAGACGGCAAGACCAAGGTGGTCTGTGCACATGCGAGGGCCGCAGAAAGAACGAGAACAACCGAGTTGCGAACGACCATGACAATGGCTGCATCGGCGCAGACCTCCACCGACCTTGACTCGCCTCGACTGCAGAGCCGATGCACGACCTGCGTGCGCCTTCCACCTGACCGACGCCTCGACCTGCTCGCCGTTCTCCGGGATGAGCGACCGATGCAGTCCCTGCTGTCCCAGCTGGAGGACCACGGGTTTGCGATCGACATCGCCCGCGACCTCGCGGCCGCGCAGAGGGCGTTCTTTGGGTCTGGCGGCCACCATTGCATCGTGGTCGGACCCGATGTCGCGCCCGGACTAGCCGGTGCGATCGTCGATTCCCTGCGCGAAGTCGACCCCGAACTCGCGGCCCTGACCTACGGCCCAGAACTGGTCCGCGACGACGCCAAGAGCCGAACGACCGCAGTCGGCTTTCACCCCGGTTCGCGCGCTGGCGCCGTGGCGTTGATCCGATTCCTGCGCGGCCTGCCCGAACGCGGCTGAGGCCAACGCGCAGGCGAGTGGCATCGGCTCGCAAGCCCGATCCGCAACTTCGCGCGTAACCGCGAGGCCCTTCCTCGCACAGAAGGGCTGTGCACCCACCTACCGTCACGATCACGACCGGCATGGTCGTCGGCGTCGATGCCGAGCCGATCACCGTCGAGGCCACCGCGCGGTCGGCCAGCGACGGCACGCCACGCATCCTCGGCCTCGTCGATGCCGCAGTCCGCGAGGCCTATCATCGCGTGCTCAACGCGTTCTTCTGCCTCGCCCTGCCGACGCCAAGGGGCGTAACCACCGTCAACTTCGCGCCGGCCTCGATGCGCAAGAGCGGCTCGGGCTTCGACCTGCCGCTCGCCCTGGCACTTGCTGGCGCGGGCGGCATGTTTGCGCCATCTCGCACGCTGGGCCTCTGCGCCTGCGGCGAAGTGTCCCTCCGCGGACAGCTCCTGCCGGCACGAGGTGCCGTGAGCATCGCGCTGATGGCGCGGGCTCGCGGACTGCACACACTGCTGTGCAGCACCGTGGACGCAAGCCGATGCGCCGGCATCGATGGACTCCGTGTCCTCGGCGCCGAGACGCTTGCCGATGCGATCTATTGGGTCGCCGGACGTCGCGAACTCGATCCGGTCACCGCGCATCCCTCTGTGCGAGTGCCCTCGACGATCGATCTCAGCGACATCCGCGGCCATGAAACCCCCAAACGCGCGTTGTGCGTCGCCGCGGCTGGCGGCCACAACGTCCTGTTTGTCGGCCCGCCCGGCAGCGGCAAGAGCGCTCTCTGCCGCCGGCTTCCCGGGTTGCTCCCGACCCCGAGCCACGGCGAACGCCTCGCCATCCTGCAAGTGCACGCCGCCGCGGGTCTGCCCGAGCCGTTGGCAACCACTCGCCCGCTGCGCGCGCCGCACCACACGAGTTCGAGCGCGAGCCTCCTGGGCGGCGGCGCCGAGGTGCGCCCCGGCGAAGCAACGCTCGCTCACTGCGGCGTGCTGTTCCTCGATGAGTTGCCCGAGTTCCGGCGCGATGCCCTCGAAGCGCTGCGCCAGCCACTCGAAGATGGGATCGTCACCGTTGGCCGCGCGCGCGGCACGGTGACCATGCCGGCCGCCTTCATGCTGGTCGCCGCCATGAACCCCTGCCCATGCGGGTTCTACGGCCACCCGAGTCGGCCGTGCACCTGCACACCGTCGGCAATCCACCGCTACCGGTCGCGACTATCGGGCCCACTGCTCGACCGCTTGGACTTGCAGGTCGAAGTTCCGGCCCTCGATCCGTCCGTTCTGCGCGGGCCACGAGAGCCACGTGACAGCACCGCCGAGTGGAGCCTACGCATCGAGCGAGCCCGAACGCGACAACTCGAACGCAACGCACGCTGCGGTGGCAAGGCCATCGTCAACGCGCATCTGGCCGACAATCAGCTCGAACGAGCGTGCGGCAACGACGCCGAGGTCGAAGACGCCATCGAACGCGTACTGCGATTGACTCGTGCCGGCGGCAGAGCTCGCGTGCGGCTGTTGCGGGTGGCTCGGACTCTCGCAGATCTCGACGATCGCCAAGACCTGCGGCCAGAAGACGCATTGGAGGCTGCGGCGCTCCGCGGCTTCGCGCGAGCCCCCATGTCGGTTTGACTGCCTACCGGCCGTCGCCGATCTGACTCGGCACCCGCACGCGACCCTTCTTCGACTTTCTGGCGTCTGCTTCGAGTGGGGCTTTCTCCACCGCGCCCAGGTGTACTGCGGCAGCGCGCAACGCTGAGACTTCTGGGTGCAACGGGGACATGGGTGTCTGCCCGTCGAGCGATGCGACTGCAGCAGGTGACAACTCCAGACGCCCAGCCGCAGCAACAAAGTCCGCTTCGAGTTCCATCCAGGACGCAGCAGGTGCAGAACAGCGCAGCACCAAGAACCCGGTGCCCGACGACAGCACGAACATCCGCGCGACTTCCTCGGCCAAGCCGGTGCCACCGCGAGAGTCGAGTTGCACTGCCGGCGCCCCGCGCACGGTGCAGAGCGATTGCGAGTGCACGGTCAACTGCGGATGCAGCAGCTGCGACCAGCGCTCCACGGCGGCCGCCGCGGTGGCGAGCGGCGTGCCGCGGTCGAGATGATCGAGCAACGTCATGGTGATCGCCGCCGAATGCAGATCGCAGATCAGCGCCACCGTACCGATGGGCTGTTGTTGCGGGCGCCAAGCTGGATTTGGCAGCCACAAGCCAAAGCGGCCGCCGGCTTCGGCGACGAACGGCTTCGGCAGCGCCTGTACGGAGCTCGTCGCGCGCGCTTCTTCGCGATTGCTGCGAACGGCTACCAGGGCCGGGCCCGCGATCTCGCGGCGCACGATGCCGATGCTGGCATCGCGCCAAGTGGCGTTGCTGCCCTCGGTGCCGATTTCCACCATCTCGTCGACCGCGGTCTCCACGCCATCGATGGCGATGCGACGCGTGCGCTCAGCCAAGAAGTCGATTGTGCGCAGATCGTCGAGCGCTGGATCGAACACCAGGACTTGACCGGTTCGAGTGCGACTCGCGGAGCCATCGGGCTTGGCGCGCGCCAGCAATGGAAAGGTCGCGCCACTTGGAAACTGCACACGGCGCTCGCTCGGGCCGTCAACGGTCAAGCTATGCACCAGAAGCTCGCCCTCTTGCACTCGCGCTTCGACGATGCGTTCGGCTCGCACCCGCAGAGTGCGCGCCATCGGATCGAGCGGCGAGACGATCGCAGTGTCCTCGAGGATGCGCTCCCGGAAGTAGCAACTGCGCGGCCGCAGCGTCGGATCGGCATCCGCGAACACGGTGATCTGAAAGGTCTGCTTGCCCTTCAAGAACTCCCACTCCTCGCAGACGCGAGTCCCGCGATCGCCACATGGCGTCACGGTGCTGTGCAAGGATCCAATCGCAGCGCCGGTCCCATCGTGCAGCGTGAACCACTCGTCACGAGTCGACATGGCAGGCTCCTTGGGAGCCGCCACAGCACCCTGGCCGCGCCGAATCGCAGCGACCTGCGCCAAGCGGAAGCCAACGACGGCACCTGGCGCGAGCTCGATCTCCACGAAGCTGCCCACCTCGGTGACGATGCGGCCTTCGAGCACTTCGCCGCCGTGCAATTCGATCTGATCGAGCCGCAGACCCTGCTGCTCGGGGACCGGCAGCTCGACATGCACGCCCGTAGGAGTCGGGTCCTGCGCCAACGTGGCGATGAACAACAGCGTGAGGATCGTCATCGGGGAGGGGATCTCGGGGGGAGACCGTGAGTCCCGTATCGATCCACGTGGGCCCGCGACTTGATCAGAAATCCGACAGCCGACGCACGGCGAGCCGCAACAGGAAGGCCCCGGCGAGCAGCGGTGGCAACAGCAACAACCACCACGGCAGCGCGAGTAGTTCGCCCCAGAAGACGAACGCGAACCAGCGAAAGCCGCGATCCTCGAAGTGGATTGGCGCGCGGCCCAGCAGGGCGTCGTTGGTGGTCACCGAGAAGATCGGCTCGATCGTGTGCTGCGCTCCGTTCTTGGGCGCACCGTCTTCGGTCTCGAACTCTCCGCGCAGGATCTGCAACGCGTAGGTCCAATTCGCGTGCAGCGGGCTCCACCGCGGCAGCGTGAAGAAACGATCGGCCTGGTCGAGGCGCACAGACTCCAGATCCACATCGGAGATCTCCGAGCGTGCATGGGCCTGCTCATAGAAGGCCAACACAGCTTGCCCCGCCAGTTGGTTGTGGCCGCGTGTTGGCGCCAGCAGACTGGTGACACTGACCAGCGAACCGATCACCAACATCGCCGCGAAGGTACGTGGCCAGCGCTGCCACGGGCGCAGCTGCGGCAGCACGATCGCCAAGAACGCCACCACGCCGCCGGTCACGTAGCGCACGCCCCAACATTGGCCTGACTGCCAGCCGTTGGTGCAACTGAACATCAAAACTGGGATCGCGAGCATCAACCACGCGAGTCCGCGCAACTGCGGCACTACCGCGCGTGACACGGCGCCGCGGAGGGCGATCCACAGCAGCGGCGAGAACCAGAGGATGCCCTTGCCAGCAGCAAAGAGGATCTTCGGCAGACCTTGCCACGGCGGCGTGTCGAACCACGACAACGGCGGTGGGTAACCGGTCGTAAGGGGTGCACCAAACCGAGCGACATTGACCGCGAATAGCAGCACGGCCATGGGCACACCCCCCAGCGCGAATGCAAACAGCGACATCCACGTCCGGTGGCGCCACGCGGCGAGCCCGAGTGCCGCAGCCAAGGCCATGACCGGGAAGGCGTGCTGATAGCGCGTCAACACGGCCGCCCCGGCGCAGGCGCCACCGAAGGCCATCGTCCACGACGCGACCTGGCGTTGCCCTTCGGCGGTAGCTCGCACGACGGCAAACAGCGCCCCCAGCAGGAAGGTGAGCCCCGGGCCGTCTGACAACGTCTCGCGCAACAACGGGAAGCACTGCGTCGTCAACGCAATCGACCCCGCGCACAACAAGGACTGCCGTGCCGTGCACCCAAGAGCCCGGGCGAGACCCCACAACAGCACGATCGTCGAGGCGCCGAACAGCGCCGGCAAGAGGAGCGCGACCAGACCTTGCGGCACGACGAACTGCCCTTCGTAGTACTGGTCACCTGCTCGTGCAGCGAATCGTGCCTCGATCTCGGGCACTGCCGCGGCAAGGCGCTCGCCGATCGCCACGATCGGCGCCATCAGCCACAGGTGACCAACCGGGAACCAGACGTACTGGTGCGTCCCATCGATGCCGGTCTTCCCGAAGGCGACGCCACTGTGTGCGGCGATGTAGTCGGCGGCCGCTGTCTCAGCGAGCGAATCGCCACCGTCTTGCGCGCGCAAGAGACCGGAGTCGCCACGCCGGACGAGGGCACGCGCGCCTTGCATCGTGATGGCAGTATCGATCGACTCGAGGTTGCCATAGGCGACGCAAAGCAGCAGCAAGAAACTCCCGAGCCAGAGCCGCACGAGGCCGCTGGCCGACGACGGGCGCGGTGAGGTCGGATTCACTTCGGTGGCAACCATGCGGGCCTCGCGGATGGATCGATACCGAGGATCGGGAACACCCAGAGCCAGAGCATCGCGATCAACAACACGATCGAAAGCACGTCGAGTACGAAACCTGCTCGAGCCATCTGCCCCATTCGTACGTGACCGCTGGCGAACACAATCGTGTTCGGCGGAGTCGCGATCGGAAGCATGAAGCCACAGCTCGCGGCCAGTGCCGCAGGCAGCATGAGGATGCGCGGATCCAGGTCGGCAGCGATCGCGCCTTGCGCCAGGATCGGCAGAAACAGCGAGGCAATCGCGGTGTTGCTAGCAATCTCGGACAACAACAGGATCGCGATGCAGACAACGGTCACGAGCAACAGCGGCGGCGTCGAACCGATCAGAGGCTGCAACAGATCGCCGAAGGCCCGCGACACCCCGGTCGGCTCGAAGGCACGCGCGAGCGCAATGCCAGCGCCGAGGAGGAACAGGATGTCGAACGGCAGCTTCTGCGCCGTTGCCCAGTTCATGAGGTAGCGCGGCTCGTGCCTTGCAGCGCCGGACGGGATCACGAACGCGGCGATGGCGACCAGGATCGCAACGAGGCCGTCGGGCAAGAAGTCGTCCTTGCTGCCCGTCGGTCGCAGATAGTGAGCCCAGCCGTGCACCACCGTCTCGCTCGAGAGCCGCACGTCGCCACGCGTGATCCACAACAACACCGCGGCCGAGAACAGCCAGGCGACGCGCCGCTCCGGCGTGGTCATCGGCCCCTGCGCGCGCGCTTTTGCGACGATCGCTTCGCCACCAGTCAGCGGTCCGCTCGGCAATGGCAGCACGAACCGCGTGAGGCACCAGGTGAAGATCGCCGTCAGCAGCAACGCAAAGGGCGCAAACGCGAGCATCCACTGCAGGAACGAGATCGGCGGGGCGCCGCGTTCAACCAACGGTTGGTAATTGAGGAAGAAGACGAGGTTGGGCGCGGTACCGATGGGAGTGCCCATGCCGCCGATCGAAGCCCCGTAGGCGATCGCCAACATGATGCCGGCGCCGAAGTTCGCCGCATGCCGCTCGCTGAGTTGCTTGCCGACATGCGCGCGATCGACGATCGCAGAACCGATCGGGAGCAGCATCAAGGCGACCGAGGTGTTGTTGATCCAAAAGGAGATGGACGTCGCCACCAAGAAGAACCCTGCGACCAAGCGACGCGGGTGCGGACCGACCAAGCGGACGACATGCAACGCGAGTCGCCGATGCAAACCCCAGCGCTCGATCGCCTGGGCCAGCACGAAACCGCCGCCGAACAACCACAAGATCGGGTCGCTGTAGCCGCGGACGAGTTCGGGCATCGACACCGCACCGAACATCGGCAGCAGCACCGCTGGCAACAGCGAGGCGGCACCAAGCGGCATCGCCGCCGTCATCCAACACGCGATCGTTGCAGCGGTCACGCCGAGGACGACCGCACCAGCGGTGCGATTCGCATCTGCCGCGAACGGGAGCAGATCCGCCGCCCACCACGAGAGTACGCCGACCGCGACCGCGACCAGGAGCCGCATCGGCCGGACGTCGGGTTCGGCGTCCGGCACCACCTAGGCTCCTCCAGCGGGCGGTACGGAACGAGCCGAAACACAGGCGGCGACCCATTCAATGTAGGCGAGGTGCCCGCCGTCGGTCGGCAGCACCAGAACCTCCGGTACGTCGTAGGGGTGCAGCGCGACGAGCCGCTGGCGCAAGGCCGCAACGGCGCCGAGCGTTGTCTTGATCACCAGCAAGCACTCCTCGGTGCGATCGATGGCACCTTGCCACCAGAAATGCGAAACCACGCCGGGCACGACGTTGACACAGGCGCAGAGTCGTTCCTGCAGCAGTAGCTGCGCCAGTTCGTGCGCGCCCGGCTTTCCCGGCGGTGCCGCTGCCGGCGCCGTACTCAAGATGACGGCGACGGCATCGTCGCGGGCAAGCTCACCGGTCATTTGCCGCGCGCCAGCCGTTCGGCCAGCGCCGGATGCAGCCCAGCAGCGAGGATCTTGGCCTGCGTCCGGCGGAAGTCGTAGGCGACGCGGTGGATTTCGACGCGGCCGCGGTCGACGACCGCGAACGACGCCCGCGGATCGCCATCGCGTGGCTGACCGACGCTGCCGACGTTGACGACACAGGGCTCGCCGTTCAGATCGAACTCGCGACAGTCGTCGTTCGCTTGCGTGAACTTGAAGTCGCCCCGATGGATCCCCGGCCAGTGCGTGTGGCCCACGAACGTCGGCCGGTCGATCGCCGCGAAGATCGCATTCATCTTCTCGGGCTCGAGGAACCCATCACTGCGGAGCACATACTCCATGACCGGATCGCGCGGCGAACCGTGGAAGAACAGGAAGCCGTGGTCTGCCATCCGCTCCGGTAGCTTGCGCAAGAACTCCCATGCGGCACGCCGGCCCGGGACCAGCCAGTGCGGCTTGAGTCGCCGCCGCGATAGATGCAGTGCGTCGCGGGCCAGTGGGTTGAAGTCGTCGAGGCTATGGAACAAGCCCCAGTCGTGGTTGCCGAGAATCGTCCACTTGCAGTGGTGCATCACGAGCCGCGTCGTCGGGCCCGGGTCAGCGCCGTAGCCGACGACGTCACCTAGACACAGGATCTCGGACACCCCGAGCATCTCGGTCCGAGCCAGCACCGCCTCGAGCGCTTCGAGGTTGCTGTGTAGGTCCGAGATGATCGCGAATGCCAAACCGCAGCTCCTAGTGCAGTTCCAACAGGGCCTGGCGCACGCGTTCTTCCAGAGCCGGCACTGCCGCCCCGAGCCCGCCGGGGATCGCCGCGCCAGCAGCCTTCTTGTGGCCGCCGCCGCCGAAGGCTGACGCGATTCGCTGCACATCGACATCGCCCTTCGCGCGCAGCGACACCTTGACCACGCCGTCGAAGCGTTCCTTCATGATCGCAACGACTTCGACGCCGTTCAGCGACCGCAGAGGATCGATCAAGAAGTCCGTGTCAAAGTCGATCGCCGAGGCCCGCTCTACCTGCGACCGGTCGAGGGCGACGAGTGCCAATCGGCCACCGAGCCGCAGTTCGTGGCGCGACAGGCACGCCGCGATCATCGTCGCGGTTTCGGGATGAAGCCTGCGGTAGAGCAGGTCGTAGAGGCGACTCGAGTCGACCCCGACACTCAGCATTTCGGCCGCCATCGACAACACTTCGACGTCGGTGTTCGAGTAGCGGAACCACCCCGTGTCCATCACCAGCGACAGGAACACACCCTCGGCCGCGGCCTTGCCGAGTGGCACGTCGAACGCGCGGTAGAGCCGGCGCACCAACGCGCCAGTCGCGGCGGCCTTCGGATCGACGAAACACACCGTGCCGTCGCCGTGGTCACTGCCGACGTGATGATCGATCACGGCGACGGTAGCGGACGAGGACCGCAACCGCGGGCCAAGCGCACCAGTGCGCGACAACTGGCAGCAGTCGAGCAACACCGCGACCTCGAAGGGCGGCAGCGAACTCTCCGCCGAAGAGTGCGAGAACGGCGTGTGCTGCAGGAGGAACTCGAAGGGGTGTCCGATGGGGTCGGGGTTGACGATCGAAACCTTCTTGCCGAGCGCCTTTAGCAGATGGAACAACGCCACCTCCGCGCCCAGACAGTCGCCATCAGGATTCTCGTGCCCCGTCAGCAAGAAGCTGCGGCGCGACGTGATGAGTTCTTTCAGTGAAGAGTGCAATCGAAGAGGTTTTCGTCCCCTACCGCCCAGCCCGATCGCCGGAGGTGGAGGGCCGAACTTTAGTGCCGTGCGGCGGAAGTCACCACGCGTTTCATCGCTCGACCGCCTACGAAAGTCGCCGTCGGCGCCAGGTCGCCGTGGATGAACGCAGCGAAAATCGACT
>CAMBXM010000014.1 GCA_945871815.1 Singulisphaera sp. GP187 | reverse complement strand
GCGAAGGGCAGTGCACGACGTGTCACGCGGCAAGCGGCGAGGAGGATGAGCACGCGTTCGAGGCGATCACGCTCGCGAACATCCCGTCGATGTGCGAACAGTGCCACCCCAAGAATCAGCCCAAATACGAGCACTTCCCGTATCGCACGGGACTCTGCACCCAGTGTCACGACCCGCACCGCAGCGCGCAGCCGACCCTGTTCAAGAAGCCGAACGACGGCAGTCTCTGCTTCCAGTGCCATGATCGCGAACACGTCCGTCGTTCGAAGCAGGCGCACGGGCCGGTCTCGGTCGGCGCCTGCACGCTGTGCCACAACCCGCACGGTTCGGACGAGCAGCAGTTCCTACGGGCACCCCGCACGACCCTGTGCATCTCGTGCCACGACCAGATGGGCAATCACATCGCGGCGTCGCAGGTGACACACCCGCCGGTGCAGCAGTCGTGCCCGAACTGCCACGACCCGCACGGGGCCGACAACGGCATGCATCTGCGGGCGACCGTGCCCGAGCTCTGCTTCCGCTGTCACGAGGACGTGCGGAAGATGGCTCAGGACTCGAAGACGCCGCACGGTGCGATCCAGACGCAGCGCTCGTGTCTGAATTGTCACAACGTGCACGGCTCGCACGAACCGAAGTTGCTCGAGGCCGTGCCGATCGACCTGTGCCTCAAGTGCCACCAGAAGCCCATCGGCAAGCTGGTCGGCATCGGCGACCACCTGCAGAAGTACCCGGACCACCACGGTCCGATCCGCGAGGGGCAGTGTCCGAACTGCCACAATCCGCACGGCTCCGACAACTTCCGGATGCTCGTGCGCAACTACGAGCCCGAGTTCTACACCAAGAAGTTCGAGCTGACGGAGTTCAGCCTCTGCTTTGGCTGCCACGAGCAGGAGCGCGTACTGCAGAAGTACACCGACACGGTCACGAACTTCCGCCAGGGCGATCGCAATCTGCACTACGTGCACGTCAATCGCGACCGCAAGGGCCGCACCTGTCGTGCCTGCCACGACGTGCATGCGAGCCAGCATCCGTTCCACATCCGCGATGCGGTGCCGTTCGGCATCTGGGACCTGCCGACCAACTACGTGCCGCTGACGAGCGGCGGCCAGTGCACGCCGGGATGCCACGTGACGCGTGAGTACGATCGAACCGGCCCGCGCGACAAGAAGTACTGACCACCCGGCCGTGAAGAGGACTGTGCCATGATGACTTGCTTCGCCCGACTTAGGTTCTCGATCCTGCTGCTCGCGGCGGCGATCGCGGCTGCCCCAGCGCAGGCACCGGTCGAGTCCGGGGCCGCTACGCACCAACGTCCCGAGCAGGGCGATCCGATGCCCGACTTCCCGCTGAAGCTCGCGACGGACGACTCGACGTCGTCCCTGAACGCGGCCCTCGAGGCCAAGGACGTCGAAGGGCCTTTGGTGGTCGCGTTCCTGCACCGCGACAAGGAACTGTGCGTGCGCTTCCTCGACGAATTGGCGAGTCAGGTCGAGACGCTCGGCGATGGCCGCGGGCGCTGCTCGATCCTGCTGGTCTTCTGCGGCGAGGAACGCGACGGAGCGGTCATCGACGCGGCAAAGAAGCTGTCGGCTCCGTTCCGGCTGTGTTGGGACGCGGATCGAAGCGCCTACCAGCGCATGGGCATGATCGCCTTCCCGACGGTCTACATCGTGGATCGGACGTCGCGGGTGATCGACGTATTGCGGCGCGGCTACGTCATCACGTTGGCGCGTGAGGTCGCGGGGCGACTCAAGGTCGGGCTCGGCCTGATCACGAAAGAAGAACTCGCGCGGCAGGACCACGGGTCGCTCGGGCCGTCGTCAGCGATGCGGCAGCACGCAACGCGGATGCTGCAGGCTTGGCAGCTCCTGCGGTCAGGGAAGGCGAAGGACGCGCTGCAGGAGTTCGAAGCCATGCTCACGGAGGACGGCCACGACATCGCTGCGCAGGCTGGGCAGGCGGTGGCCGCCTGGCGCATCGGTCAGCCGGATGCGCGCGATTTGCTGGAGTCCGTGCACCGCGAGCTCCCGGACGACACCGCGGTGGCGCTGGCTCTCGGCGAGGCGCTCCTCGCGGTCGAGCGGCTCGACGCGGCCGAGCCGTTGTTGCGCAGCGCACTCGAGCGCGAAGGGGCGCCAGCCTGGTTCGCACTCGGTCGGCTCTACGAACTCCAGAGTAACTGGAGGGAGGCATCGGGCGCATA
Source organism: Singulisphaera sp. GP187 (assembly GCA_945871815.1). Taxonomy (GTDB): domain Bacteria; phylum Planctomycetota; class UBA1135; order UBA1135; family UBA2386; genus SXPK01. The sequence goes on along the minus strand of CAMBXM010000014.1, from coordinate 39,108 downwards.
CCGCGAGGCCGCTCGCCGTTCGATGCGCTGACTTCGCAGCCAAACGAAATTGCTGACACCCTCGGGGCGTCGGTCCGACACCACCATGAACAACAAGCCTCTCCTCGCGTTGGCGGCCCTGGTCCCCTTCCTCCTCGCAGCGACCGACGGTTCGGGCAGCGTGACCGAGGTCATCGCCGAGTTGGCGCCAGTCGCATCGCCGCAGGAGCCCGGCAAGAAGCCGGCGGCACCGCCGAAGTTCGACAAGGAAGTGCTGAAGGCGTTCTTCGGTAGCGAGCCTCCGGCCCCGAAGAGCGACAACACGGTCACCGATGAGAAGGCCGCGCTCGGCCGACTGCTGTATCACGAGAAGCTGTCGAAGACCGGTGACGCGGCGTGCTCGACGTGCCACGACCTGACCAACCACGGCACCAACGCCAAGGCCCCGGTCGAGGGCCAGCGCGAGGCCTTGTCGACGGTCAACGCCTATCGACAGTTCGCGCAGTTCTGGGACGGTCGCGCCGCGACGGTCGAGGATGCGGTGCACGGTTTGGCCGACGACGCCGACCTGGTCGGCAAGATCAAGGGCAAGCCCGAGCTGGTCGAGGCCTTCGGCAAGGCCTTCGGTGCAGGCGACACGGTCACGGCCGCCAATGCCAAGCTGGCGATCGGCGCGTTCGCGCGCAAGCTCGCGGTCAAGACGGCGTTCGATGAGTTCCTCGACGGCAAGAACAGCGCGCTGACGACGCCGCAGAAGATCGGCCTGAAGACGTTCATCGACGTCGGCTGCACGGCGTGCCACACGACGCGCCTCATGGGCGGGCAGATGTACCAGAAGCTCGGCGTGACGGCCGCGTATCCGTCGAAGGACGAGGGTCGCTTCGAGGTCACCAAGAGCGAGGCCGACAAGAAGATGTTCAAGGTGACGTCGCTGATCAACGTCGCCAAGACGGCGCCCTACATGCACGACGGCGCGGTCAAGACTCTGCCCGAGATCGTTGCGCTCATGGCGAAGATCCAGTTGAACCGCACGCTCAAGGACGACGAGGTCGCATCGATCGTCGCGTTCCTCGAGGCGCTGAACGGCGAGTTGCCCGAAGGCTTGGCGGTGAAGTGATCTCGCGGGCCGCTGCGCGCGGCCCGTTCTGCTCCATGTACAAGCTCGCTCCGGTCGGTCTCCTCGTCGCTCTGCTGGCGGCTTCCTTCGGGCAGGATCCTGCGTCGAACGGTGCTGAGTTCACTACTGCGATCGAAAAGGCCCAGCGCGCGTTCGCGCGCGACGAGCGCGGCGCCACGGTTGCCGCGCTGCGGCATGCGATTCTCGTGGTGCAGCAACGTCAGCGCGCCGCGGTCCTCGCCATCCTGCCGACGCCGGCAGGGTTCACGCACGAGGACGTCGCGCCCGCGACCGCCGCGAAGGATCCCTTCGCGGTGGAGATCGCGGCACTCGGGCTCGACGTCGAGCGGCGCTATCGCGGTACGGAGGACGCGCGCTTCGACATCGAGGTCTCGACCGACTCGCCGCTGGTCCAAGCCTTCGCGCGCCTGCTCGAGGACCCGGACAGGGTAGTTGGCTCGGGCGGCCGGATCGTGAAGTATGGCGATCACAGTGCGCTCGTGAAGTTCAAGGACGGCCACGGCGAGGTGACGGTCGTGCTGCGCGATCGGCACGTCGTCAAGGTGACGGCGGATGCGATGACCGAGGCTGCTGTGAACGCGATCGTCGATCGGGAAGTGGTCGATCGGATCGATCGCGAACTGGCGCGCTGAGTAGGGCCGTAGCGGTGGGGTATGAGTCGAGAAGGGGGGCCGCCCTCTGTGCGGTCAGGCAATGCGTGACGCGGGCCGGGCTGCGCAGCGAGCACTCGAAACTTCAGGAAGCTGTTCGTCAGCTCGAGAGACGGGCTCGCCTTCCCTGGTACGCCGATCCGAACATCGCGCCATGTCAGAGTTGGATGACGTGCGGTCGCCGATCGAAAGCATCCCTCGAGGATCTACGATCCAGTTCGAGGCTCTCGCTACCATGGCACGAGATGCCAACCGTCCTGCGGATCGGTTCGACGCGGTTCTTCTCTACTCCAACGAGGGGTCGGAGCCGGCGCACATCCACATCGAGCAGGCGGGAGCACTCGCCAAGTTCTGGCTCGATCCGGTATCCTTGGCCGCGTCCAGCCGGTTCAGTGGCCAGCAACTTCGGCGGCTCGAGCGGCAAGTGAGCGAGCATAGGCAGCCGTTCTTGGAGGCATGGCATGACTACTTCGGAGCCTAATGTGGACCCGCGCGCAGTGGGCGCTGCGGTCTCCGATGACGAGTTGTCGGTCGAACTGGCTGACGGTCGCCGCCTCAGTGTTCCGCTGGCTTGGTTTCCGCGCCTCCTCCACGCAACGCCGGAACAGCGTGCAAACTGGAAGTTCCTCGGCGATGGCCAGGGGCTCCACTGGCCCGAAGTGGACGAGGATCTGAGTGTCGCGGGCCTGCTCCGCGGCGCTGCGGCTCCAGGCACTTCGCGGCGGGCCGTCTGACTCGCCGCTGGAGACCTACGAGCGCCGACAGGCGGTCGCGGCTGAGGGTCAAAGTCGTCTGGTCGACGCACGAATCGCCGAAGCCGCTCACATCGCCCACGTGATCCGGACGTGCTGAGTTCACGAATGGCGCCCGGCTCGACTGCCGTGGCTCAGACTCCTAGGCTGCTCTTTTAGATGTAGTGGCGGCAAACCCCCTGGGTTGAGGCCAGCCCCGAAGTTCGGTGGCTGCGCCGTGGCCCGCTATGGGTGTCCCGCCGCCTCGGCGGGCCGCCTCTTTGGCCATGCCAAGGGACCTGTTCATGCCCATGACTAGGATGTCTACAGCATCTCGTAGAGTGACCTCGATGCGCGCCCCGGCCATTCTTCTAGTTGCTCTCGCCGCGTTGCTGCTGACTTGGATTCAGTGCTCGCGCGTAGATCGGGAGCCGTCCGAGTTGGTCTTTTTCGATCCGGAGAGGTGGGCTGCCGCCGCAACAGAGCATGGCCAAGGGCTGATTCGATATAGCGCCCCCGCATCGACTCCGTCCCAATCCTCGGAAGATCCAAGTGGCGTCAGTTCAGAACTCACAGTTGCTCAAGGCACGGCGAACCTACCGGTACATTCCATGGGCTTGGTCACTCCGAACGCTGTCAGGTGGCTTTCGAATGTGTGCGACAACATAATTGCCGGGGGTGACATGGAGCTTGTTCGCTCGGAGAAGGATGCAAGTTTGAGTAGTGCTCAGAGATCTTGGAGCCAAATCGAGGCGCTCAAAGACATGTACCTCTACAAGGCCGTGCAGGAATTGATCCGCTCCGGTGGGTACATCACGTTCCCTGTGGGAGAGGCCCCGCCACCTTGTCCCGAGGGTTGCGTATACGTAGAGCTCGGTCCAGCAGCCCTTCGAAGCGGGCAGGAAGGCAAGCTGGTTGTATGGGTGGATACGAAGAGGCGGCAAGAGCTTGCGGATGTCTACGGCATGCTGAGCGAAACCCGCGCCGCAGCTCGTTGGGAGCGACTGCGCGACTGGAACAACAGGCCGGAGGCTGATCGGAGGGCAGAGATCGATGACTACCTGTCGCTTTCGAGCAAGGCGGTGGGGGATGCGACGAAAAACCTCACTGCCGACGAGTTCGCCCGATATCGGGCGTCTGCACGCAATCCTGCTGGATCTCGACGCAGAAGCCATTCACGGGCGCACGATGTTGTTCGAGCGACAAGGTTCCGGAAGGCGCTGAGGGCTGGGGTGGCGCGAGCAGCCGAGTGTCAGCGAAGCCCTGAGTGCGCACACTTTGCGCTGCGCCTCACCTGAGAACTCGCCACCGCCGACCAAGCCATGACCACGTCCAAGGCCCTACCCGCGTCGAACGTCCGCGTGCTCCCGCGCATCGCGGCCGTCGCGCTCGCCAGCATCGTGGGCGCCTTCGTCCTCGCCCACTTGCAGCACCACCCGCTCGGGGACGAGCCGCTTGCGATGCTCATGTTCGGCGGCGTACTCGCGGTCGTGGCCGGAGCTCTGCTGTTCGGAGTGCCGAGGCTTGCGGGTCTCTTGGCGATGTCGGGCTTCCCGGTCTGGGCCGCGGTCGATCTCGCGCGTCACGGGGGGCACTCGCTGTTCCCCTTCGAGTTCGGTCTTTATGCCGTGTACGGGTTGATCGGCGTGGGGTTGGCTTTGTTGGGTCGGTCGCTGCGATTGCGCGCCAAGCCCGCGGGCTGATGGGCTGGGTCGCGCGAACGGTCGACGTCGAGCGGCAGAAGAGCGAGTAGTCTGACTGCCAACACGCTCGCACCTCGCCAGCCCCCATGCGTCCTTCGATGGAGAGCCCCGGCGTCGGCTGCCTCGCGCTCCAACCGGAGCGGCGAACTCAGATTCACGAGGCTTCGTGTAGCGGCTCGCGGCGCTGCGCAGCAAGCGCCACCTCTACAAGGAGCGGTTGCGGCCGGCGCAGTGAAGGGGTCCGATGCGTGCCGGCGCCGGTCCCGGCGTCTCGCCTCTGTGACCGACCCTACCGATCCCGCCGCCGTGCCGCCGGCAATGCCGCTGGAGCCGCGCAATGCCGCGCCCGCACCGATAGCCCTGAAGGTGCTCTACCTGGACGCGAGCATCGTCGCGATCAGCAAACCGAGTGGGTTGCTGGTGCATCGGGACGAGCGGCATCCCGACGCGCCGGCCGTGCTGCAGATCGTGCGCGACCAGCTCGGCAAGTTCCTGTTCCCGGTGCATCGCCTCGATCGCGCGACATCAGGCATCCTCGTCTACGCGTTCTCGCGTCCCCTCGCCGCGCAATTGCAGGCGAGCCTGTCGGCGGCCACAGCGCAGAAGGAGTATCTGGCTCTCGCGCGATGGTCAGGCAGCCGGCCCCAAGTGGGCGAGCGCTGGGTCAGCACCGAGCCGTTGAAGGACGACAAGGACATCGCGCGTGCGGCGCATTCGGAGTTCTGGGTGGTCGAGACCTTTCGTCGCTCGGCGCTCCTCGGCTGTCGCATCGCGACGGGGCGCTATCACCAGATTCGCCGGCACCTGAGTGTGAGCGGACGCCACGTGATCGGCGACGTGAGCTACGGCAAGGCCCGCCGGAACGCGCTGTATCGCGCTCGCTACGGGCTCGACCGTCTGTTTTTGCACGCGGCGCGCTTGTCGTTGCTCCATCCCGTGAGCGGCGAGCAACTGGAGTTGATCGATCCGCTGGCCGAGGAGCTCGCCGACGTAGTGACGCGCCTGCGCGCTGACGGCGCGGGCTGAGAGTGGGGGCAAGCGCGGCGTTGACAGCAGAAATCGGAGTCCGAGTCTCAACCTGCGCGGCGCCGTGCTCTGCCGTCTTCGGCGTCCGAGAACAGAGCCGGTTGCTGCCCTTCCGATCCCCGTCTTCGGTGTCCCTGCCGCCGAAGGTCGTCTCGCTACGGCACCGGCAAGACCGCGGCGTAGAGATTTGCAACCGTCAGCGTGCCGTCCAGAAGGTGCACCGGGACCAGGATGCGCCGGTAATCGACGCCCTCGAACGCGTCGAGTGCTCGCCATCGTGCAGCCAGTGCCGGGCTCTCCAGGACGAGCACCGCGGTCGGTCCGTGGGTTTCGTCCCAGGAGAACACCGGAAACGTGCGTTGCCCGCGCCGGCCCCGGACGAAGCCTCGCTGCCACGTGCCGCCGAGATCGGCGACTTCGCCGTGGTTCGTTCCCCGGGGGCTAGTGTGCCGTAGGCCGCGAGCCGGCGGCAGCAGCCAAAAGTCTGTTCGATCCGCGCCTCCGCTTCGGGGTCCGGACGCTTCGCGCGGTGGGCGTTGGCGGCGCGCAGGCGGGCGCAGAGTTCCTCGGGCGCGGTCGGGAAGTTCGTCATGGTGCCCGCGGGTCGCGAGAGTCTCGGCGCTGGCTGCTTGGACGAAAAGGCTTGACTGATGCGGGAAGGTGTTCAAGATGCACTCCATCCCTCGGCGTTTTACGGCACGACCGGATTTCTGTGGGTGCTGCGCCCATGAAGTCGTGGCTGTAACTCCAAGGGACTTGACATCTTGCAACGGGTCGCCCAATCGGACCCTTCCGCCAGGGCGAAACACGAGTCTTCCGCTCGTGCGCGTCCAAAGTGCACGGCAGACCTCATCGCGGCATGAACCATAACAAAAAGATCGATCTCGCCGGTGGTGGCTACTGCCTGAGCGCTCCGCGCTTCCCGCGCTTCCAGACAGCGCCGGGATTTGCAGATGAGGTCCTCATCTCCAACGCGCCGCTCCCCGCGCTCTACGCCCTGGCCTTCGTCGAGAAGGGTGCGCCGCGAGCGCTGCAACTGGAAAAGGTCGAGTTGGAGCAGGGCAAGGCCATCCTGAGCTACGTCGACGCGACCGGACTGCGCGTCGTCGAGCGTCGCTCGATCACGCAGGACGACCGTTTCGTCAGCGTGATCGACCTCCACAACACCGGCAAGGAAGACCGCGAGATCACCGTGGTGATGTGGTCGACGACCGACCCGGAAGGTGAGCCCGTAAGTCTGGAAGGCGATAGCTATCGCATCCGCCGCAACCTCAAGGTCGAGGCCCAGCCCGAAGTCCCGGTCGAGATTCATTACTCGTCGCCGGACAGCAAAGGCGGCCGCTGCCTCCAGGCCTACTTCTGCGAGGGTGGCAGCGATCGGCCGGACTACGAGGAGACCCCGTGGTACGACCTCGAAGAGCTGCCGACGCCGCGCGCCAAGCGCGTGATGGAGAAGCCGAGCCCGATCATTGCTGGCAGCCGCGTCTACTGCGGGCTGTTCCGCGTGGTGCCGCTGAAGGCCGGCGGCAAGGCGCAGCATCGCTTCGAAGCGAACGTCATCTTCAAGGGCAAGGGCATCAACTTCCGTTCGCGCCGCCCCGATCCGAAGGACGAGAACAGCTGGCAGGCCTTCTGGGAGAAGGTGCCGAAGTTCTCGTGCGACTGGAAGGAGCTCGAGCGCGTCGTCAAGCACCGCTTCGAACTGCTCTACTTGCTGCGCGCCCCGCACGGGGCCGGCAACTTCAGCTCGCCGGCCGTTTGCGAAGGCAACGGACCGTTCCACGTCCCGACGAGCTTCAGCACGCCCGCGATCATGCGCGAGGCGCGTTGGCTCCAGGACCCGACGCTGGCGCGCGGCTGCCTCAAGCTGTTCTTCGACAACCTGCTGCACAACGGCCAGGTTCCGGGCCGCGTCTTCATGGCCGGCACGACGCAGGACTTCTATCACGCCGACTGGGGCGGTGGTTTCGAGTCGCTCGACGCGATCCACAGCGACAAGGCGACCAAGAAGGCCGTGTTGATGGCGATGCAGCGCTACGTGAAGTGGCTCGCCAACAACCGCGATCCGGAAGGCAGTGGCCTCACCGACATCGTCAATCACTTCGAGGCCGGACAGGAGTTCTCGCGGCGCTACACGGTGATCGACGAGAAGGCCGATCGCGCCGTCGAGATGCTCGAGCAGTTCCGCCTCAAGGGAGTGGATGCGAGCACCTATCGCTACCGGATGGTGAAGTGGCTGCACAAGGTCGCTGACGAGATCCAAGAGAAGGCTATGGCCAACCGCTTCCAGGCGGAGGTCGAGGTGATCCAGGACACGATTCGTCGCAAGATGTGGGACGAGAAGGCGGGGCTCTTCATGGACCTCGATCCCGACAATCGCCGCAAGACCAACGTCAAGGCAGCCGTCGGCTTCTATCCCCTCGCGACGGACATCCCGAACCCGAAGATGGTCGAGCGCATGCTCGACACGCTCGGGGATCGCAAGGAGTTCTGGACCAAGTACCCGGTTCCGAGCGTTTCGATCAGCGATCCGTACTACGACGCGACAGGTCGTTGGAAGGGCACGCGCAAGAACTGCCCGTGGAATGGTCGCGTGTGGCCCAACATGAACTGCCACATCCTCGAAGGCCTCACGATGTGGGCCGAGCGCGGCAACAAGAAGGCGCAGAAGCTCGCCGGCGATCTGTTGCGCAAGACGATCACGATGATGTCGGGTGCGATCGAGGGCAGCGAGTCGCCAAACTCGTTCGAGCACTACAACCCGGAGACCGGCATCGGCTCGCGCTACCGCGGCGTGCATCGCTTTCTCAACGCCCACGTGCTCGACAACGCGTTCCGCATCGCCGGTGGCTTTGCGATCCGCTACGGCGAGATTCAGGACGACCCGATCATGGCGGACCAACCGGACTTCAAGCTGCAGGGCATGCCGCTCGGCAACAAGTTGTTCGACGTCGAGCGCAAGAACGGTCGCCTGAAGATCTCACCGCACTAGTCCTGAAGTGGTGCTCGCGGCGACGGCGGTGACGTTCGACGCAGTGCGCGCGGCCGCAGCGCGCATTGCGGGTCGTGTGCATCGCACGCAGATCGTCACCTCCGCGACCCTCGACGCGGAACTCGGCGCCAGCGTCTTCTTCAAGGCCGAGAACCTGCAGAAGTGCGGCGCCTTCAAGGCGCGCGGCGCGATGAATGCGGTGATGGCGCTCTCGCCCGAGAGCGCCGCGCGCGGAGTCATCACGCACAGCAGCGGCAACCACGGTGCCGCGCTCGCGTTCGCGGCGCGCAGTCGTGGCATCCCGTGCACGGTGGTGATGCCGAAGACCGCGCCGGAGGTGAAGATCCTCGCGGTGCGCGGCTACGGCGCCGAGGTCGTGTTGTGCGACGCGAAGGATCGCGACGCGGTGTGCGCGCGCGAGCAGAATGCGCGCGGCGCTTCGATGGTGCACCCGTTCGAAGATCCGTTCGTGATCGCGGGCCAGGGCACTGCGGCGATGGAACTGCTCACCGACGTTACGGACCTCGACATCGTGGTCGTCCCGGTCGGCGGCGGCGGCCTCTGCGCTGGCACGGCGATCACCGTCGCGGCGATGCGACCCGTGTGCGCCGTGATCGGGGCCGAACCGTTCGCCGTCGACGATGCCGCGCGTTCGATGCAGACCCGCACGCGGCAACCGCGAGTCGAGAACGCCTGCACGTGGGCCGACGGGCTGATGACCGGGCTCGGCGCGCCCAACTTCGAGATCCTGCTACAGCGTGGCGTCCGCGTCGTGAATGTCACCGAGGAGGCGATGCTCCACGCCGCGCGCTTCTTCGTCGAACGCATGAAGCTCGTCGTCGAACCGAGCAGTGCGACGGTGCTCGCGGCCCTGCGCGCGATCGCGCCCGAACTGCGCGGCAAACGCATCGGCGCGATCCTGAGCGGCGGCAACACCGACTTCCGCTGGCTCGCACCGATGGCCCCGGGCGCGTCGTGAAGCGCGGTTGGGGGATCGCGATCGCGGCGACGGCAGTGCTCACTGCGTGCGCGGTATGGTCGTCGCCGGACCGTTCGCTCGTCCTGCAGCCCGTCGTGCTGTGCGAGGACGCCGGTTGGTGCTGGTTCCAGGACGAACGCGCGCTCGTGCTCGACGACGACACGGTGGTGTTCGGCTCGGTCGCCAACGGTCGCGGCGACGCTTCGCGCAAGGGCGACGTCCAGATCACCCAGTGGCAGTTGTCGAGCGGCGAAGCGCGCACGTGCGAGCTGTTCGATCGGTTCGAACGCGATGACCACGACGCGCCGGCTCTGTGGTTGCGGCCCGACGGTCGCGTGGTCGCGGCCTTCGCGGGTCACGGCAAGGACGACCTGCTGCACGTTCGCGTCAGCGAACGGCCGCGCGACGCGACGTCGTTCCTGCCCCTGGTCTCGACGCGCATCGCGATGCAGCGGGGTCGCGGCGTGACCTACGCCAACCTGCACGAACTCGGCGGTGCTCTGGTGTGCCTGTCGCGCGCCGAGGACTGGAATCCGACGGTGCTGGTCGCGAGCGACCATGACGGCCGCGACTTCCGCAACGCGGGCCGCCTGCTCGCCGGCGAAGGGCGCCCCTACGTCAAGTACGCGAGCCGTGCTGGCACGCTGCACTTCGTCGTCACCGAGCAGCATCCGCGCGACTTCGACAACGGGCTCTATCACGGCACCACCGACGGTACTGGCGATGTGTGTGCTTCGACCGGCGAGGTGCTGGGTTCGTGGGGCACGGTCGGTCCGCAACAGTGCACGCGGGTGTTCGCGGGTGGCCCGGACGCGGTGGCGTGGCCGTGCGACCTCGAACTCGACGCGGCCGGGCGACCGGTCGTCGTGTTCTCGGTGCAGGTGGACGGGCGCGATGTGCCGCGCGGGCAGGGCGGGCTCGACCATCGCTACTGGTATGCGCGCTTCGACGGTCAGCGGTTCGTGGCGCACGAGATCGCGTTCGCCGGCACGCGGCTCTACGCCGGCGAGGACGACTACACCGGGCTCGTCTGTATGTGCCCCGACGACCCGGACGTCGTCTTCCTCAGCACGGATGCGCATCCGGCGACCGGCACGCCGCTGGTGTCGGCGGCCGACGGACGGCGGCACCGCGAGCTCTTCGTCGGTCGCACGCGCGACTCCGGCGCGACGTTTCTGTGGGAGGCCGTCACGCGCGATTCCACGGTCGACAACCTGCGGCCGATCGTGCCGCGGTGGCGATCCGATCGCTGCGCCCTGCTCTGGTTGCGCGGCGTCCTGCGCACCTACACCGACTACGACCTCGAGGCGGTCGGGGCGATCGTCTCTTTGCGGCGATGAAGGTCTCGCCAAGGGGTCTCGGGCTCGCAGCCCTCGCCGCCACCGCGGCCTGCGCCGGCGTCGCATCGCGCACCGCGCTCGAATGCGTCGGTCCGTCGGCCTTGCAGCGTTTCACGTTCACTGACCGCGCGGCGTGGCGGTGGTACGAGTCGCTCGAGTGCTCAGGTTGGCTCGAACTGCACGCGGCGAGTGCCTACGAACCAGAACACCGCTCGCCGCACAGCCTTGCGATCCTCGACGGCGCTGCGTTCGATGATCTCGAACTGACCGTCGAGGCGCGGCAGACAGGGCGCGAGTATCCGCATCGGGACCTGGTGTTGGTCTTCGCCTATCGCGACGCTGCGCACTTCGCCTATGCACATCTGGCCTCGGTGGGCGACGAGTCCGCGCACCACATCCAGTTGGTCGACGGGGCCGATCGCCGGCCCGTGACGACGCAGCGCAGCGGCGGCGTGGATTGGGGCAATGGCTGGCACACACTGCACCTACGGCGAACAGGCACGTCGGTGACGGTGTCGTTCGACGGGGTGGAAGTGCTGAGTGGGGAGGTGCCGGCGGGGCCTGGAAAGGTCGGCTTAGGCTCGTTCGACGACGTCGGTTGCTTCCGCAGCCTGCGCGTGCAAGCGCGCTGACGGGAAGCCTTTGGAACCTCTCGGAAGCGTGCGCGTTGCGCGCGCCCCGCCGCGGTAGCCACGGTCGTCGACGCCGCTCGTTCTGCACCCGACAGTCCGCTGGTTTGGAAATCCTCCACACCACGGACGTCATCGTTTCTGAAGGAAACTCCGTCTGCCACCGTCTCTGCGCCTTCGACATCCGTATCTCACGCCGCTCTCTGCCTCGCCGCTCCCGTTAGACTCCGCCCCTGGTCGGATCGAGGAATGCCAACGGGGATCCCCGACCTGCTCCACGAGAGGACTTCCATGCTTGTTCGAACGCTCCTATTCGCTCTCCTTCCGCTCGTCGCCGTTCTCGGCTTCTCCGTCGAAGGGCTTGCCCAGTCGAAGATCAAGCTCGACAAGGTGCAGAAGATCAAAGACTGGGGTTACAGCATCCGCACCTTGGAAAGCTGGGACTCGATCGCGATCAAGCCGGAGGAGAAGTTCACCGTCGGTCATTGGAAGCTGAACACTGATGACATGCGCGTGCGCGGTCTGTGGGAGCAGGAGCAGGCGGGCTCGTTCTGCGACCTGGCCATCATCCGCATCTCGACGATCACGCTGACCGGCAAGCCGAAGAGCGAGGAAGAGCTCGCGCGCGAAGCCGCCGAGCGCGAGAAGCTCAAGATCAGCCCCGAGCTCGAGAAGCTGCTCAACCCGAAGTCGTTCGACGACTACCTGCAGGGCGCGTTCAAGGACTGTGACAAGCGATGGGTGCGCAAGCCGTTCAAGGCCGGCAAGCTCGAGGGCGAGCTGATCGAGTTTGGCTCAGGCGCCTCGTCCTACACGATCGCTTACTTCAAGCAGGCCGGCGTCGAGTGGGGGGTCTGCTACGAGGCCTTCGAAGAAACGAGCAAGACCTATCACGACTGGTATCTGAAGAGTCTGCAGACCTTTACCCTGTTCGAACCAGCCAACTCAGATGTCATCGCGGCCTCGCGCAAGGACCCGAACAAGCTGAAGGGCGAGGAGAAGCGCGAGGCCCTGAAGGCCAGCATCGCCGGCACGCCGGGTTGGTACTCGATCGACTCCGAGCACTACGTGTTCTTGAGCAACAGCAGCAACAAGGCGTTCCTGCAGTCGATTGCCAAGGACCTCGAGCTGGTTCGCGAGAAGGTCTACGTGAAGCAGTTCCAGCCGCGGAACGAAGAGCGCCCCATCTCGCCGGTACGCGTGCTCGACACCGAGTCGGAGTACTACAAGTACGGTGGGCCCCGCGGATCAGCGGGCTACTTCAACCCGCGTAGCGGCGAGTTGGTCCTGTTCACCAAGTTCGAAGACGTCACCAAGTCGAACTCGATGGCCTACTGCCGGTCGGTGATGTTCCACGAGGCGTTCCACCAGTACATCCACTTCGCGGTCGGCGACGTGTCGCCGCATTCGTGGTTCAACGAAGGGCACGGCGACTACTTCGCCGGCATCGAGGTCAAGGGGACCAACATCAAGTTCGCACCGTTCGACTGGCGCGTCGACTTCTTGAAGCGGCACATCAGCCAGAAGAAGGACCTGATCCCGCTGCGCACTCTGATTCGCCTACCGCAGCGCGAGTACTACACCAACGGTGGGCTCAAGTACTCGCAGGGCTGGGCGTTCATCTACTACCTGCGCAACGTCACCAAGGACGACCGCCTCGAGAAGTGCCTCGACGTCTACTTCAACTACCTCGCGGACAACATCGAAGCGTTCCGCGCGAAGAAGAAGGAGAAGGACGGAGCCGATACGAGTGCTGAGCCGGTCCCCGGGATCCCGGGCATCGAGATCATCGACTTCGAGGACAGCAAGAAGGTCGCGGAGATCCTGTCGGAAGCGGTCGACAAGGCGTTCGCCGGCATCGACCTGGAGGCGTTGGACAAGGACTTCCGGGCCTGGGTCGAGAAGCTGTGAGCTGCTCGCTCACCAATGCCGCGCTACTTCGGTCGTCCGACCAACACCCGCGCGCGCCCCTGCATCGGTAGCACCTCTTCGGTGACGACCATCCCGCGCTCCTCACCCAGCTCCGCGAGGTGTCGCATCCACGGCTTGTAGGGCATGCCGTTGTCCGAGCAGCACGGCACGATCGCGAACGGTCGCCCGTGCTGGCTCGCATACTCGACGATGATGCGCGTGGCGCCGTCCGGGTGCATGCCGACCAACAAGTCGCACGTGCACGGTTCGGTCAACGTGAACAGCCGCTGCGCATACTTCACGTCGGCGTGCTTCCACCGCTTGTCGAACGTGACGACGTCGAGGCCGCGCCCCGACAAGGCCTCGTTGAGTTTGCCCATGCCACCGGCGATGTCGAACGCGTGACGGCAGCCGGGGAAGTGGCGCGTCACCAGGTCGGCGAACAGTTCGAAGCGGCGTTTGTCGGCCACGGCTCAGCAGTTCACTTGAAGGACTTGTTGAACGCGCCCCACTTCTCGTTGGCTTCGCGCCACTTCGGCTCGCCGATCGCCAACACCAGGGTGTTGATCTTGACCAGCAGCGCGTCGCGCCAGGCGTACTGGCCCTTGTTCCGCTTCTTGTTCTCGTCGTCGGTGAGGATGCCGCTGCCGACGTCGAGCATCGGATCGGGCCCGGTCTCGGCGTGGGCCTTGCCGAGCGCGCGCACGTAGTCGACGAACAGGTTCGGCTTGTCGAACGCCTTCATGCCGTCGTTCAGGAGCCACCAGCGGATCACGCGCGCGCAGTCCGGCGTGTAGGCCCACGGATCTTCGTTCTTGCCGTCCTCAGGGCTCTTCTGCAGCGACTCTTCGATCAGGTGCCAGAGAGCCGGGATCTCCTGGTTGTTCTGGGGATACCACGCCATGCGACCCTTCTCGGTGTCGCTCGACGCGAACTCGACCTTCTTGCCATCGCACTGCGAGCTGCGCAGGAACTCCCAGATGCCGTTGTCGAGCCAACGTGGCAAGGCTGGTAGCACCTGGTCGTCGAGGTCGTCGAACGCGTGCCACATGACCGCGCGGAACAGCATGCCGTAACCGCCGCTGCCGCCGTTGTCCGGGTCGTTGACGAAGTGCAACTCGCGCAGACGCTGGTCGTACTCGCGTGTCTCCGTGACGGTCGTCAGATACGCGTTGTAGTGGTCCTTCGAGTCGAACACGCGCAGGACCGCGGGCATTGGTTCCTTGGCCAATTCGGGCAGCTTCGCCGCGATCCAGGCGCGCATCACTTCGGCTGCCGCGATCGCCTTCTTGGTGAAGGCCGGATCCGCGGCGCTGAGAACGGACCAGTGTTTGGACTTGCTGGGTTTGTAGGTCGGGCCCGCGTTCTTGGTGGTCCGTGCGACCGCGCCCTCAGACCAGGCCTTGCGCGTGGCATTGCGGGCTGCGAGGTCCTTCTTGCTCCAATCTGCATCCGTCACCCAGGGCGGGTCGATTCGTGGCTCTGGCGTGCGCGCGATGACGGCTACCGAGGTGATAGTCGCATCCAACTCCTTCTTGAGCTTGTCGAGGTGCTGAGTGAGGACCTCAAAGCACACCGCCGCCTCCGCACCGTCAACCGCAAACGCGGCGCCATAGACCGAGCGCGCAGCGTTCTTGCCCGAGACTCGCTGGAACTCGAGCGCGCCGGCTTTGTCCGCTGCCTTGGTAGCGTCCTTGATGCCAAGGCCGCGCAAGGCGAAGTCCTCGAGGCTGCGGTAGGCCGTCATTCGCGGCAGGTCATCGATCTTGTCCTTGCTCGCGTCGCCACCCTTGTCGAAGAACATCACGCGCAAGATAGGCGTGTGCTGCACGTCCTCCTTGCCGACCAGCGCACGCGGTCCGGCGAACAGTCGAACGGTGGCGTGGCGGTCGCCACCGCCGGGGAGTTCGGTCCAGCCCTTGGGTGGCTTGAACTCGATGCCGACGCGAGGTTCCACAACGGCGCTCTGCGCGGAGAGCGCGAGCGAGCAAGCAACGACGGCGAGGGGGAGGCCGAACGCGCGGCGATGGGTGCGATTCATGGCAGAAGCGAGATCATGGCAGATGGACCTCGGCGGGGGGAGCGCGCGGGACCACGAACGCCATTCTGGCCGGGCAGAAGCCTGATCCGGTACGGTCCGTTGCAGCGAGGTTGCGAGGTCGGCTGTGCGGCTCCTCGGTGGGTCGGTCCGCCGCGGCGCGATTCGAGTGTTACTCTGACGGTGTCGGGATGATCCCTTGTCCCAGCCGCTCCCCCGCGGCCTCGATCCCGGCCATACCCCTATCCCCCGTCTGTGTATGCAGCACAGGATTCGCTGTGCGGTGCCTTTTGTGGCGCTGCTCTGGTTCCATGCCTGTTCTGGCGGTTCCGCGGAGCAGACCCTCGCGGTTGAGATCGCGGACCCGCTGATGGCCCTGTCCAGAGGCGTCGAGCGCGTTCAACGTTTTGGCCATCCGTCTTGTGGTAGCCATAGCGGCGTCGATGCCGTGCGCATGCCGCGCTTCGATGCGAGCGTCGGTGAGTATCGCGACGATTACCTGTACGTGTCCTCGGGCGCTACGGGGGTGCTCGCATCGCTCGTCGACGACGAATGGAGTGTCCGCTCGCAGCGCTACTGGCCGGTTACCGGCGCCAGCGTCGTGTGGTCGGACGTCATTGCGACGCGCATCGTCGACAATGGTGGCCGCGAACGTGCCTATGTTTACTTCGCCTCGCGCGGCACCAACCAACTGGAGATCACCGACGTCACGGATTTCCCGACCCTGACCACGGTGCGGTGGCCGATCCAGATCGGTCTGCCGGTGACGGTCCGAGGGGTGCACACGATGCGACTCGACGCCGAACGCGGCATCCTCGTTCTCAACGGCGTCGACGTGTTTGCCAACCCGCTGCCGGCGCCGTTGACTCCTGGCTGTTCGCCGGCGGTGTTCTTCGACGTCAAGAACGACCCGTTGCGTCCGCGCCTACTGTCGGTCTTCGTCGGTCCCGATGCCGGCGACCAGACGCTGTTCGACAGCCAGTTCCTCGACATCGACGGGCATCCGGTCTGGGCCACGACGATCCAGCAACCCCAGCGCGGCAACGTGTCCTACTTTGCGTTCTACGACGCCTCGGCGCCAACGCGCATGGCTACGGCGCGACGCTTGGCGGTGTACGGCGGGCCTGCTACCGGCTCGATGCACAATGTCGTGCAGTTGCAGAACTCCCCCGATGGCCACCCGCGATTGGCGGCTGGCTTCGAAGCCTATGCGTTCGGAGCGGCTCCGAACCAGGTCATCAGCAAGGCAGCCGTGCTCGACGCGACCGGCCTCTGGCAGGGTCGAAATCCAGAACTGGTCGGCTGGTTGACCGATGCCGGTAATCGGCTCCACGCGGTGCACAACGTCGGTTCGCGCATGTTGGAGTGCCGGAGCCACACATGGGATTCGGTGCCGATGGCGCACTTCACTGGCGGCTACTTCACCTACCAGTGTCAGAAGGACCAAAGCACGGTTCGCATGCTCGCCCACGTGCCGCTGTCGGCGACGCCGCCGGCTGGGTCCAATGGCTACTTCCACGCCAACATGACCGTGCCCACGTGGCCTGCGGTGTACAACGGCGGGTGGGACGTGGTGACGACGCCGTTCGGCGACTACGTCAGTTCGACCGACCTTCAGGCCTCGTTCTTGATCGAACCGACCTACGGTTTCGTGCGCCAGTTTGGCTCGTATCGCCCGGGTTCGGACGGCGTGGTCGCGCGCATCAGCGTGCTCAGTGAATTGCCCGAGGTCGGACAAGAGTTGCGCCTGCGCGTCACCGGGCTCGAGAGCGGCAGTAGCGCGCACATCGTCTTCGGAACCAAAGTGGCGAAGACGCTGCCGCTGTTCGGCGGCGGTCCGCATCTGGCCATCGACAGACTTTCGATCCTGCAAGAACGCAAGGTCGACGTGGTGTCCGACAGTTGCGAGGTCACGCTGGCTTCGATCCCCGCTGTCCAGCAGCTCGTGATCCAGTGCTACATGACCCGCCGAGGTAGCACGAACGTCGTGCTGAAGACGCCCGCCATTCTGCTGCGTCCGCGACCTGTCGGGGCGCGCATGGCAGCGCCGCCGGAATTGGAAGTGCCGCCCGCACGCATGGACCAATGCGGCTGCGGCGACGCGCATCGGTGAGCGCGGAACCCGACGCCGAACTGGTGTGATCCCGGAGGGACACGGCATGCTGCTGCCGTGTCGATAAACATCGAGCCGCAGCCTCGCTCCTCCCAGTGGCCCTGTGGGTTGACCTTGGCGATCGCGGTATTTGTGTTCACCCGCGTCCGTGGCGAGGTGGCTTGCTACGTCGAGTTCCACCGCTGGCTGCACGACCTCGGGGTATCGGATGCGGTTCGTGGGCTCGATGGACCGCTGCTGCTGGTGCTCGCGAGCCTCGGCGCAGCGCGTCTTGCGTACGGTCAAGGCGGGGTTCTGCGCGGACTTGGCTTGCGCGCGTCGTTCCTCCTGGGTGCGTCGTTTGCTGCGGCGGCTGGTGCGCCCATGGTGCTGCAGGCATGGATCGCAAGCGATGGTGTGCGTGCCCACGCGGGCACGCTTCGTGGCGTCGGTGTGGCCCCGTTCGTGGAAGAACTGCTGTTTCGCGCCGTGCTCGTCGGGATTCCGGTGCGGCTCGGGGGCTTCTCGTTTTGGCCCGTGGCGACGTTCTCGGCGTTGGTGTTCGCCTCGATGCACGTGCCCTGGAACGCCCAGTTCGGCGGCGAACACATGGGCGTGCTGGCGGCGACACTGGCCGGGGGGCTCTGGTACTCGTGGCTGCTGCGCGTCTACGAATGGAATCTCTGGACCACGATCCTGCTCCACGCCGTCATGAATGCAGCGTGGATGGTGTTCGCGGTCGCGGGGAGTGCGGCCGGTGGGCTGTGGCCCAACATCGGTCGCGGCCTCACGATCGCGCTCGGCACCATGCTCGCGGTGCGCCATCGTCGGCGCGCGCGCGTCACGTGCGCTTGAGCGTCAGCGCGGGACGTCGCGCCTGCCCGTGGCCTTCTCCGTGGCGCGCATCACGATGCCGGCAGCACCGAGGCGTTCTTCCACGTGTCGTGCATGGCAGAGGACTCCGGTGAGGGCGCCGTTACCCTACTTCTCTACCTTCGGCGCCTTCCAGCTGTTGTTGTCACGATCGACGTCGATCGTGTTCACATCCGGATCCAACACCACGCTCGTCGCCTTCCCGGGCATCTTCAAGGTCGCCGAGCGGTGGTTCTCCCAGTGCGCCATGTCGATCGACGCTCGCATCTTGCTCCCGTCCTCGAACGTCGCTTCGACGATGCACGGATGCTGCGCGCGGCCGCGATCGCTGACCTGGACCGCCGTCTCGCTGTCGCTCACCGTCACGTCCGCGATCGCATGATCGAGCGCCCAGGTCTCGAACAGCCACGTGCGGAAGTAACTCTCGAGGTCGACCATGGCGACGTCGCTCATGGTGAAGAAGAAGTCGTACGGATACGGGTGCTTGAACGCCCAGTCCGCTGCATAGCGGCGGAAGCCGGTCACGAACTTCTCGTCGCCGATCAGGCCGCGCAGCTGCGCCAACACGGCAGCAGGTTTGCCGTAGCTCGCAAAGCCAAAGTCGTCGTCGACGTAGCCGTCGCCGTGGCGCATCGAGACCACGTCGCCGCCCGATGCGATCTGGGATGCTGCCGACATGACGTCGCCCCGCGAGCCGGCGCGGCGGCCGGCGATACTCGCCGAGCACAAGGACGACCAATACGAAGTGAACCCTTCGTCCTGCCACGCGTAGCGCTTCTCGTTGCTGCCGAGCAGCATCGGGAACCACATGTGCGTGAGCTCATGCGTGATGACGCCTTGCGGGCGACGGCCGCCGCAGATGGTCATCATCGGGTACTCCATGCCGCCGCCGATGATGCCCTCGCACGCAGTCATGTGCGGCCACGGGTAGGGATAGACCTGCTCCGACATCCACTCGATGGTCTTGCGCGCGTACTCCGCCGCGCGAACCCAGTCGCCCGAGTTCTTCTCGTAGACCGCGTGGATCTCACAGGTGCGCTCGTTGCCGTCCTTGCGTTCGACGACGGCGTGGGTCGCGTCCCAGAGATACGTGCGGCCGATGCTGACAGCCGCGTCGCGCACGTCCTTGGCGTGAAAGCGCCAGGTCAGCTTGCCGCTCTCGTGGGTGCGCGTCTGCGTGCCCTTTTCGAGGTCGTCGGCGTCGACGACGTGAACGACATCCGTCGAGGTCTTTGCCTGTTGCAGCGCGGCGATGGCCTTCTCCGTCAGGACCTCGCTCGCATTCTGCAGGTCGCCGGTGGCGCGCACGACGTAGCCCTGCGGCACTGTGATCGCGATCTGGTAGTCGCCGTAGCCCATGTAGAACTCGCCGTTGCCGCGATGGCGATCGGCGACCCAGCCGTTCACGTCGTCGTGCACCGCGAACTGCGGATACCAGTAGCCGAGGTAGTAGACGTCCTGGTTCTCGTGGCCCATGCGCGGGGCGGTGCCAGCTACCGGAACGGTGAACGCATAGTCGATCTCGATCGTGAGGCTTTGCCCGCTCGGCAGCGGTTCGGGCAAGTTCAACGTGAGCCTCGTGTCCCGCGGGCGGGCGCGGACGACCTTGCCGCCGATGCGCACTTCGCCGAGTTCGAAGCCGTCGGTCGGCACGACGGTGCGCGTGCGTTCGGCGTCGGGCTTCATCAAGTTCTGATAGAGATGCAGGACCAGCTGCTTCTGCTCGTGCGGCGCGCGATTGTGATAGGTGAGCTTGGCCTTGCCGGTGAGGCGCGCGGTCACAGGATCGAGTTCGATCGCTAGGTCGTAGTCCGCTCGGTTGGTCCAGTACTTCTCGCCCGGTTTGCCGGTGCGCGTGCGCGTGCCTTCGGCGATGGCGGCTTCGAACTCGGGTGGAAGATCGATCGGATACGGCTGCACGCGCGCGACCACCGGGTCCTGACACGGCAGCGACGAGGCGGCGGCGACCAGCAGCAACAACGACGAGAACGGGCGTGCGTGAGGCATGGAGCTGACAAGGTGCCAGCAAGGCGACGCAAAGTCGCGGGGCAGGCGGCCGTTGACTCTACTTCGCTACCGCGGGGGGCCGCATTCGAGCGACTTGCCGTTGGAGCCTCATTGCGGCAAGGTGGCCGCATGAGCAGCATCGTCCTGACGACCGATCTGTCCCCCGAGTCCGAGCGCGCGTTCAAGCCGGCAGTCCTCTTGGCGGAGCGCCTGGGCCTGTCCATCGTGTTGCTGGCAGTGCTCGAGTACCTCCCGTTCGAGCCGACTGCCGGCGGCTTGGTGTCGGTCTATCCCGATCGCGGCCGGATTCACGCCGACTGGTCCAAACGGCTCGCGGAGCTGACCAAGGCGCTCGGCAGCGCAGTGCCCGTGCGCTCGGTGTTGATCGAAGCTGCGGATGTGCCGCGTGCGATCGTCGAGTTCGCACACAAGGAGCAGGCCGCATTCCTCGCGATCGCTACCCATGGGCGAAGCGGGTTGCGGCGGTTTCTACTCGGCTCGGTTGCGGAAAGCGTGCTGCGCCACGCACACATCCCAGTCCTGGTCTATCCGCCGCCCGGCGGGGTTGCCTGAGTCGGGTTCAAGGAGCGCGTCGACCGCGCTCGAACACGTGCACCATCGCCATGGTCGTGAGCACCGGCGCGATGAGGTTGACGACCGGGATCGCGAATAGTCCCGCCGCCGGGAGCCCGGCGAAGAACAGCGGCAGGCTGCGACTGCGACGCAGTTCGCGTGCTGCTCGCGCATCGAGGTGCCGCAGCGCGACCAGTTCGAAGTACTCGCGCGAGAGCAGGTAGGCATTCGCCGCCAACCACGCAAACGGGTAGAGCACGGGCACGAAGAGGAACAGCAGCAGCACGAGGTTGATGACGACGGCCTTGAGCAAGAAGCGCACCGAGGCCCAGATGCCGGCGAGCACGCTGAGGCCCTTGGGCTTGCGATCGGGGTAGTAGCGTTGTTCGACCGCACGGGCGACCGAGTCGAGGAACAGGCCGATCGTGGCGCTGATCACGACGGGGAAGACAAAGAACGTCGTCACGATGGTGGCGACGCCGCCGAGCACGTCGAGCAGTTTCTCGAGCAGCCACCACGACGTGACTTCGGATTGGGTCAGCAGCCATGCGATGCCGCTCCACAGCAGTGCGAAGACGACCACCGAGAGCAGCACGGAGACTCCGAGGATCCGGACGATGCGCGGATCGAACACCTGGCCGAAGGCGCGGAGGTAGGCAGTGAACATCAGACTCGTAGGCTAGACGTGGAGTTAAGAAGCGCCAGCGGCCGCTACGTCGGGCGAGGGCGGCGTTGCGGGCTCGTCGCGGAATCTGCAAGTTCCGCCGCGAGTCCGCGCCTTGGCCTCGACCTTCGCTGCTCGGTCGCGCTCGCAGGCCAATTGGGGAAGCACTTCTAACGCGTTGACCGCTGCGCGCGCGCCTACGTACACAGAACCAGTTGCGCTCCGCCCGTGGCTCTACCAGATCCGCACGACGCAGCCACTCCCCGCGGGCGTCGGCATCGTCGACGGTGCCGAAACGCGATCAGTCCTTCGGCTTCTTGCGGAGTTTGCCAGCCGCGGGCTTCGACTTCGCTACCGTCGCGGCGGCTGGTTTCTGCGTCGTGGCCCTTGGCTTCGTTGGCGACGGCATGCGCGGCGCTTTGCTGCGCGTCGGCGCTGGAACAACCACAACTCGATCCCCGCCGATCGAGCGCAGCAGCTTGCAGCGCAGGCGCAGTTCGTCGTCGGTGTCGAGGGAGAACGAGCGGCCGTGCCCGATCTCGGTGCGCAAGAACGCGCTGACCGCAAAGCTGTGCTCCTCGATCTTCTTCTGTGCTTCTCGCGACGGCGTTCGGAAGCAGCGCGGCATGGCGACCCCGACGTCGGGGTCGTACTCCCAGAAACCGCTGAGGCAGCCGTCGGCGAGCAGAGGCCTTAGTGCAAGGTGCGGCGCTGTGCGGAGCGTGTGTGTCGGCGCCGCCTTGCTCTTGCTGGCCCCCCAGCTCGGCACCTCGATGTCGAGATGCGCATCGTCGACGAGATGCGCCGGTCCACCGTAGAGATGGACCAAGTTGTCTTCGAACGACAAGAACGCAACCGCGCCGTCGACCGCGGGAGCCATGCGTAGGAGATCGTTCGAGTCAGTTCGGCAAACGGCGTCCTGGTGATCGGCGACCACGCAGTCGACGGCCGCAAACGGCACCGCCGCCGTTGCGTCGCGCCGCGACAGTCCCGACCAGGCGCAGAACATCGGCAGCGTGGCGACGCCGGCGAAGTGAACGAAGCGTTCGAGCAGTTGCGCATGCAAGTGCGGGAGATCGCTTGGCATCGCGACCGGTGTCGACGGTCCTAGGGCGCGCCAGAGATAGCGTTCGTGGTCAAGCCGCCCGTCTTCGGGAGTGCGCTCGATGCGGCGCGCGAACTCGAGCGCTCGCAAGGCCGGCGGCAGTGGCGAGCTGATGCCCACCTTCTTGCCGGCGTCACCAAGACTGCGAATGCTGCCATCCGGCAACGCTCGCCGCAGCGCATCGGTGGTCATCGGTCCCTTGGTCGTGAGCAGAGTGGAGACCTGATCGGAGAGCTTTGCGATCTCACCCTTCTTGATTCCGGCCTTGTCATGCTCGCGTGCAGCACGGGCACTCGACATCGACTCGGCGATCGAAAGGCACAGCGCAACGTCGGTCTT
Organism: Singulisphaera sp. GP187; assembly: GCA_945871815.1. Lineage (GTDB taxonomy): Bacteria > Planctomycetota > UBA1135 > UBA1135 > UBA2386 > SXPK01. Next base: position 16,339 of record CAMBXM010000014.1, on the reverse strand, counting down.
CGGTGCGAGGTAGATGCAGCCGCGAACGGCCGGGACGACGCGCAGTTCGCCGTGCTGCACCTGGGTATCGATCAGTCCGCGAGCGATGCGGTTCTGGCGAGCGTGCAGCGCGAGATAGGCATCGGCACCACCAAGAGTCCGGAGCCAGCCAACGCGTGCAACGACGTGCGCCGGTGGCATCCCTGGCGCCAGTGCCATCCCTTGGGCGGCGAGGCGGATGGTGCGGACTTGGGCAGAGTCGAGCGTTGGCGCAGACGGGGGCATGAGGGCAACGAGTCTAGGAGTGGTTGCGCAAAGCGCCATCGGTTGCGGCCGGCGCCATCGGTGGCCAACTTCGCAGTCACTCCACTAGGGGTCCGTTCCGTCTGCGCCTTCGCGTGGCGCCGAAGCGGATCGATCGCAGCGACGTCGCCGCCAGCAAGCGAAGTGACGGTTCAGGCGCGGTCGGAGCTCGGCTCGAAGCTGCACGCCATGCCGACGCGCAACTCGCCGCCGCAGCGAATGCGGCCGTAGACGCCGCCGCGGCGCTCGGGCCGCAGCGCGTTCTGCAGGCCGAGGCGACCGTCGTCGTCCATCAGTTCGCACGGCCGCGTCTCGCCGAGCACGTCGATCACGACGTCGCCGATTGTCACGGTGCCGCCGAGTGCGTTGTGCAACTCGAGCCCGCTGAGGACCAGATTGGCGCGGCGCACACCGGCGTCGAGGTCGCGACCGAGCAGGGCGCAGGCCGCGGCCCAGGCGTCGCGGTCCAGTAGCGTCACCTGGCGCTTGCCGCCGTCCTGGTGATCGCCGTCGAGTCCGCGACCTTCGACGGCGATGGCGTGCTGTCGGCTGACGGCCGGGATGCGAGCGCCGGGACGGAGGTAGACCGCGTGCAGGGTTCCGATCATCGTCGCTTGGCGCGATGGCAGGTGGCGAGGTGGTCGTCGACGACTCCGACCGCTTGCAAGAAGGCGTAGACGATCGTGCTGCCGACGAAGCGGAAGCCACGCTTCTTGAGTTCTTTGGCGATGCGATCCGACAGCTCGGTGCGGGCCGGCACTGCGCTCATGGAGCGCGGGCGATTGACGATCGGTTTGCCATCGACGAAGCGCCACAGCCAGGCGTCGAACGAACCGTGCTCCTGCTGCAGTTGCAGAAACGCCGAGGCGTTGTCGATCGAGGACGCGATCTTCAGACGATTGCGCACGATGCCGGCGTCGAGCAGCAGCGCCGCTGTCTTCTCGGCGTCAAACTGCGCGACCTTGTGCGGATCAAAGCCCGCGTAGGCGCGGCGGTAGTTCTGGCGCTTCTTGAGAATGGTGATCCAGGACAGGCCGGCTTGCGCCCCTTCGAGGATCAGCATTTCGAAGAGGTGATGGTCGTCGTGTTGTGGCACGCCCCACTCCTCGTCGTGATAGGCGATGTAGAGCGGGTCGGTCGCGCACCAAGGGCAACGGGCAACGGCAGCCATTGGCTCAGCGCGCGGCGCTGCCGACCAGCGCTTCGATCGCGATGCGTTCCTTGGGGATGGACTGGGTCAGCACTTCAGCGCCGGTCTCTGTGCACAACACGTCGTCTTCGATGCGGATGCCGCCGAAGCCGCGCATGCTGTTCATGGTCAGGAAGGTCTCCGCCAGCTTGAAGTCGACCATTCCCTTCCACTGCTTTCTGAACTCAGCATCGCGCAGGATCGCCGGCACAAAGTAAATGCCCGGTTCGATGGTGAAGCACATGCCCGGCTGCAGATCGAGGTCGAGGCGCAGATAGGCGGTGCCGAACTGCTGGCTGCGCGAGCGGCCCTTGCCGTAGTGGATCTGGTCGCCGAAGGCTTCCATGTCGTGCACGTCGAGGCCGAGCACGTGGCCGACGCCGTGCGGGAAGAACAACGCATGCGCGCCGCTCTCGACCAAGGCATCCGGCGAGCCCTTGAGCAGGCCCAACTGGGCGAGGCCGGCGGCGATGGTGCGGCAGGCGGTGAGATGCACGTCGCGATAGCGAACGCCGGGCTTCACCGCTTCGATCGCGGCTTTCTCGGCAGCGAGCACGACGTCATAGATGTCGCGCGCTTCGGGCGAGAAGGTGCCGCTGACCGGCCACGTTCGCGTCACGTCGGCGCAGTAACCGCTGCGGACCTCGGCGCCGGCGTCGAGCAGTACGAGATCGGTCGCCATCATCAGGTTGTGATGGTGCGTGTTGTGCAGCACTTCGCCGCGCACGCTCAGGATCGTGTTGTAGGCCGGGCGGCAGCCGTGGCGCGCAAACGTGCCTTCGACCTGACCGGCGAGTTCCTGCTCGTAGAGCCCTGGGCGGGTGTGGGCCATGGCGAGCACGTGGGCTTCGTGCGTGATCTTCGCCGCCTGGCGCATGTCGACGAGTTCTTCGGCCGAGCGCTGCATCCGCAAGCTGGCGATCTTCGCCAGCAGCGCGGCGTCGCCGATGGCGGCTGGCGACCGGAAGTCGAGCGCTTCGCCGGTGATCGCGGCGGCTTCGGCGGTCGTCAAGGAATCGGCAACGGCGAGGCTCTGCACCTTCCGCCTGCCCGCTTGCTTCTTGACCAGCTTGCCCAGTTCGCTGCGGTTCTGCACCTCAGTCACGCCGAGGGCTTTCTTGATGTCAGCGAAGCTCGGCACCGAGCCGTGCCACAGGGCGTCTTGCTGCGTGCGTTCGTCGAGGAATAGCGTGACCGAGCCATCCTTCGGGTCGAACAGCGCTGCCGCGTTCGGCTCGGGGTCAGGGAAGAAGAACAGGAACGTGCTGTCGGCGCGGAAGGGCCACCAGTTGGCCGGGTAGTTGCGCGACATCCAGCCGCCGGCGAAGAGCAGCACCGGGCCGTCGAGTGAGTTCAAGAACTCGGCGCGGCGCCGCTTGTGGTGAGCGAGGGTGGGCATGGCTTCTGATCGGTCCGGTTCGGAAGGTGGCGAAGCCTAGCCCCGCTGGCTACCACTGCCCAATGCGACCTGTCGCCTCCTGCGATCCTGCATGGCGCGGCTGGGTCTACCGCACTTGGTTCGGCCAACTGGAAGTCTTCGTCGCACCGGACCGTCGGGCGGCGCTCGTCTGGAGGTAACTCATGCGCTCGCTCCTGCTCGTTGTCGGTCTGCTCGCTGTCGTCGGTCTCTGTTACGCGTTCTGGCCCGACTCGACGCCCGTCGACCCGGGGCTCGGCTCCGCGCCGACCGCGCCCTCAAAGACGGTGGCGACAACGCCCGAAGCGGCGAGCGGCGTGGCGGCCTCGCTGCGGTCCGAGGCGGCGCCCGCCGCGGACGGTGCTGGCACTGCGGTCCGCACGGCCGTGACCTCGGGCGCCGTGGCCGAGGCATCGGCACTGGTGAGCGGGCGGCTCGTCGACCGCAGTGGCGCGCCGCGCCGCGAGGTCGAGGTTCGCTGGCACAGTTGGAAGAGCTCACCAGATTACGAACTGCTCGGCAGCGCTGCCTTCGCCGACGAGCGCGAGTTCGAGGGCCGCACGCGCACTGACGCCGACGGACGGTTTCGCTTCTCGGTGGCCAAGGGCCGCGTTGGTCGACTGTCGCTCGACGTCGAGCACCTGGTCCTCGCCAAGGGCCGGGAGTCGTTCTCGACTGATGGCGGTGATGCCGATCTCGGCGACCTGGTGACGTTGCTGCCGGCGCGGATCGCCGGTGTCGTTCGCGACGAAGCGGGCAAGCCGATCGAAGGCGTGCGCCTCGGCGCCGACCAATCGATGTTGGGCATGGGCTTGTCGTCCTCGACGTCGACGGACAGCACCGGCGCGTTCACGATCGGCGGGCTGCAGGCCGGCACCTGGCACGTGCGCACGCTGTCGCCGCAGTTCTTGCCCGCGGTGCTGGATGTCGAAGTCGCCGACGAAGAGCAGAAGACCGACTTGGTCATCGCGCTCGGACGCGGTAACGCGATCGCGGGACAGGTCGTCGACGACCGCGGGGTCGGCATCGCCGGCGTCAAGGTCGGTTGTATGCGGCGCGAGAAGACTGCCGGAATGGAGATCTCGCGCTTCGCCGAAGAAGAAGCGACGACCACGGATGCGCGCGGCTTCTTCACGCTGGGCGGTCTCGCTGGCGAGACGGCGGCGGTGCGAGCGACGCACGCTCAGCACGAACGCGCGATGGCGAACGACGTGCGGGTCGGCACCGGCAACTTGGTGATGCGGATGGCGCGGTTCGGCTCGGTCAGCGGTGTCTTGCGCGACAGCGGCGGTAAGCCGATCGCAGGCAGTCGCGTGTCGGCCCGACGAGCGGTTGCCGAAGCGGCGAGTGGTTTGGCCAACATGCTGCCCGGCGGCGTCGAGTTGGACTTCGATGGTCACGAAGAGATCGACGGCGGGCTGCGCCGCGGCGGCGCGGTCACGGCCGCCGACGGCACGTTCACGATTGACGGCGTACGACCCGGACCGATCACGGTGCGTGCGCGTGGCGAGAGGCATCGGCCGACAGAGCGTGCGGGTCTACAACTGGCGGCGGCGCAGAAGATCGAGGGCGTCGCGCTGGTGGCTCAGCTTGGTTCCTCGGTGCGCATCCAAGTCGTCGACGAAAAGGGCGACGCGGTCGTCGGGGCTGAGGTCACGCTGCAGCGCCCGCAGCCGCGAAGCGAGGGCAACGGCACGATGATCCGCACGGCCGTGCGCATCGACCGCGAGGCTGATTCTCCGATCCGGATCGGTGGCGAGGCCGAGAAGTTGGGTGGCGGCATCACGGGTGCCGACGGCTTTGCGCGCATTGCCGGTTTGCCGAGCGGCGACGCCGAGGCCTCCGGCAAGCACGAGAGTTTCGCTAGTTCGACGGCGGTGGCGACGGTCCTCCCGGCCGATGGTGAGATCGAACTCCGCCTCGTGCTCCGCACCGGAGGATCGTTGCGTGTCAACGTCACCGATGCGCGCGGCGTCGGGGTCGCTGCCGAGTTCGTCGTCAACGGACCTCTTGGCGCCGGCGAGAATGCCGAGAAGCACAAGGACACGTCCTCGGCAGATGGCATCGGCACCATGGGGCAGCTACCACCCGGTAACTACGAGGCAGTGCTGCAGCAAAAGCCCAAGACACAGACGATGGCTGGTGGCAGTGGCCCCATCTTCATTGCCGGCAATGGCCGGTCGCTGACGAGCACGCGCGTGCCGTTCGTGGTCGAGGCGGGGCGCGAGACCGCGGTCACCCTGCGCTTGCCAACGATGGCCACGGTGAATGGCGTGGTGACCGGTTCGAACGGTCCCACCGCTGGCGTCGAGGTCGAGCTGTCGCCAGCGGCTCCGGCGGTCGCTGGTGGCACGGTTGGCTTCGACGACCATGAGCCGCCTGGATTGAACGAGCAATCGGTAACGACGGACGCGAATGGCGCCTACGCGCTCACCGAGGTCCTGCCCGGTCGCTATCGGTTGCGCTGGGGCAAGCCGCAGCAACTCGTCAAGGACAGCATGGATCTCGAGATCCACGATGGCGAAGTCGAGATCGTGCGCGACCTGCGCTTGCGCCACGGGCGCATGACCTTGGTGGTCGTCGATCCCGCCGGGCAGCCGATCGAGGGCGCCGACATCGAGCTGATCGAAGCAGCCGCTCCCGGTGCGCCGAAACCACCGCGGCGGCCGCAGATGATGATGGTCAGCATGACCGTGAGCGGCGACAGCGATGGCAATGCCTCGACTTCAACGATGACGCTGGGTGGACAACGCGCGCTGACCGACGTCGATGGCGAGGTGGCGCTCGAAGACGTGCCGCCCGGTCGCTACATCGTGCGCATCTCGCACGATCGCTATGCCAAGCGCGAAGTCGCCGACCAGGAGGTCCTCGAGAATGCGACGACCGACGTCGGGCGTGTGCAGCTCGACACCGCCGGTCGCATTCGCGGTCGCGTGCTGGACGCCGACGGCAAGCCCGTGCGCATGGTGCTCGTCAGCTGTCGTGCGGCCGCTCGCGCCGATGCCGAGCCAGAGCGTCAGCCGGCGATGACCGGTTCGTTCACCTTTGCGGGTCTCGCGGCCGGGCGCTACCTGCTGCAGGCCCAACCGCTCGGCGGCGGCGGCAGCCAGTTCGGACCCGAGGTCGAGGTCGACGTCGAGGGTGGCAAGACCAAGGGCGACATCGAGCTGCGGTTGCCGGCGCGTTGACGGTGGCGTGAACTGCGTGGGCGTTGTCCTCCTGCGGCCAACGCGCTCGTGTCCGCTGCGGTGGTGCGTGGTAAGACGATGGGCCAAATGGCCGACACCGCCGCGATCCTGACCCACGGTCAGTTCACCACCTCCAACGCGAAGACTGCGCACGGACTGGTGCGCGGCCCGAGTCGCTTCCGCATCACCGCGGTGATCGATGCTGCTAGCTCGGGTCAGGATGCGGGCACCGTGCTCGACGGCTTGCACCGCGGCATCCCGGTGGTCGCCGACCTCGACACGCTGCTGCACAGCGGTGCGGCGCCGCAGTGGCTGGTCGTCGGCGTCGCGACACCAGGTGGCGTGCTGCCTGCGGGCATGAAGCCGATTCTGTACCAGGCCCTCGAGCGCGGCATCAGCGTCGCGAACGGGCTGCACGACTTCGTCAGCGACGATCTTCAACTCGTGACCGCGGCGGCGCGCAGTGGTGCTGCCATCGTCGACATCCGTCGGCCAAAGCACCGCAGTGAGATTCACTTCTGGAGCGGCGCGATCCATCAGGTGACGGCGCCGCGGATCGCCGTGCTCGGCACCGACTGCGCGCTCGGCAAGCGTACGACCTGTCAGGTGATCGCCGCCGCCATGCGCCGCCGCGGCCTCACTGCCGAGATGGTCTACACCGGGCAGACGGGTTGGCTGCAGGGTTCGCGTTTTGGTTTCGTGCTCGACTCGACGGCCAACGATTTCGTCTCCGGCGAACTGGAGCACGCAATCGTCTCGTGCGACCGCGAACTGCGGCCGTCGTTGATCCTGCTCGAAGGCCAGTCGGCACTGCGCAATCCGTCGGGCCCATGCGGCGCCGAGTTGATGCTTTCGGGCGGCGCGCGCGGCGTGATCTTGCAGCACGCGCCAGCGCGGAAGTTCTTCGACGACCAAGAGCACCTGCACCACGAGATCCCGTCGCTGACTTCCGAACTCGAGCTGATCCGGATGTACGGCTCGCGCGTGCTGGCGATTTCGCTCAACCACGAACACCTCGACGCTTCTGCGCGCGTTGCGCACAAGGAACGCATCGAAGGCGAGACCGGGCTCACAGCGTTCTATCCGCTGATCGATGGTGCCGAGCGCGCGATGGACGCGGTCCTCGGCTACATCGAGAGCGAGCGGGCTCGATGAGGATCGCGACCGTATCGGCGCGCGCCTTCGACGTGCCGTTGTCGCGGCCGTACGCGATTGCCAACGGGCACTGGGACGCGGTGGAGTTGGCCTTTGTCATCGTGCGCGGTGATGACGGTCAACAAGGGCACGGAATGGCCGCGCCCGCAGTCGAGGTCACGGGGGAAACGCGCGACGCTGCGCTCGCCGAGTTGCGCAGGGCCTCGTGGCTAGTCGGGCGCGACCTGGACGACGCCGCGGTGGTGGTGGACTTGGAGCAGCGCGTTGCTGGCCCCGGTGCGCGTGCGGCGATCGACATGGCCTTGTGCGATCTCGGCGCAAGCCGGCGGGCGCTGCCGCTGGTCGAGCACTTCGGCCGGGTGCACGCGCATCTCGCGACTTCGATCACGATCGGCTGCAAGCCGGTGGCCGAGACGCTTCTGGAAGCGAACGAGTACGTCGCGCGTGGCTTCACCGCGCTCAAGGTCAAGATTGGCGAGTCGATCGACCTCGACCTCGAACGGCTCACCCGGCTGCGCGAGCGCTTCGGCGCCCGCGTGCAGTTGCGTGCTGACGCCAACCAGGGCTACGACGAACGCGCTATGTTGCGGCTCGCGGCGCGAGCCAACGACCTGGACCTCGAGATGATCGAGCAACCGATGCCTCGGGGGCAGGAGTCGTTCTTGCGCACGTTGCCCCGCCATGTGCAGCTCATGCTGTGCGCCGACGAGAGCGTGCATGACGAACGCGCCCTCGACGAGTTGGTCGCCGCCGGCTGTCCGTTCGGAGTCGTCAACATCAAGCTGCAGAAGTGCGGCGGACCGCGCGCCGCTTTGCGCCTTGCGCGCGCCTGCGAACGCCATGGCCTTGCGATCATGTGGGGCTGCAATGACGAAAGTGCGCTCGGGATCGCCGCGGCGCTGCACACCGCGTTCGCATGCAACGCCACGCGCTTCCTCGACCTTGACGGCAGCCTCGATCTGGCGGCCGATCCGTACGAAGGCGGCTTTGCCATTCGCGAAGGCCGCATGTCCACCTTGTCGCGTCCAGGGCTGGGCGCATTGCCGGTGCCATCATGAAGTGGATCGATCGTCGTCAGCTCTTCCTCGGCGCTTCGCTGCTCGCCGCCGCCTGCGCTGTGGCTCGAACGGAGGGTTTGCAGAAGGGCCAACCCATCGACCTCTTGCTGCGGGGTGGCTCAGTCATCGACGGCAGCGGCGGCCCTGCTTTCGTGGCCGATGTTGCCATCGTCGGTGACCGCATCGTCGGGATCGGTAGCTACGACGCCAGCGACGCGAGCACCACGCTCGACGTGCGCGGTCTCGTGGTGGCGCCTGGCTTTGTCGATGTGCACACGCACTCCGACTCGTCGATCTTTCGCCACCCCGGTGCCGAGAGCCGCGTTCGCCAAGGCGTGACCACGGAGATCACCGGCAACTGCGGCGGCTCGGCGGCGCCGCGGCAGGAGGGTGACGAGGAAGATGCCGGAAGTGTGACGCCGCGCTGGACCGATGTTCGCTCGTACGCGGCGGCCTGGGCAAGCGCGGACCCGGCCCTCAATCACGCGCTGCTGGTCGGTCACGGCACGCTTCGTCGCGCCGTGCTCGGAGCGGTCGATCGCCGAGCGACGACGGTCGAACTCGCAGCCATGACGCAGTTGCTGGAGACCGCGCTCGACCAAGGGGCGATCGGGCTCTCGACCGGACTGGAGTACGTCCCGGGCATCTACACGCCTGCCGAGGAGATCGAGCACCTCGCGCGTTCGGTGGCGGCGCGTGGTGGGCTCTACGCGTCGCACATGCGCAGCGAAGAGGATCGGTTGCTCGAGGCCGTCGACGAAGCCATCGAGGTTGGTCGTAAGACCGGCGTCCGCGTGCAGATCTCACATCTGAAAGCGTGTGGGCGCGACAACTGGAAGCTGCTGGACGAGGCGATCGTTCGGATCGAGAACGCCCGCCAAGCCGGCGTCGACGTGATGGCCGACGCGTATCCGTACACGGCCTACTCGACGACTCTGACGATCTTGCTGGAGCCGTGGTCGCGAGAGGGCGGGAGCGAGGCGATCGTCGGGCGCTTGCAGGACCAAGCGCTGCGTTCGCGCATGCGCGACGAACTCGGCCCCCATGTACAAAGCGACCCGGGTGGCTTCGAGCTCGTCGTCATCGCCGCCGTGACGGCGAAGGACCACGAAGTCTGCGTCGGTAGGTCGCTCGCCGAGATTGCTGCGGTGTGGAAGGTCGATGCAGCCGAGGCATACATGCGCCTTCTCGAGGCCAGCAATGCCGACGTGTCGTTCATCGGCCATGGCATGCAGAAGGAAGGCGTCGCGCGCGTGCTTGCGCACCCGCTCGTGATGGTCGGCTCCGACGGCCGCAGCATGGCGCCTACGGGGCGTGTCCTCGAACGACCGCATCCGCGCTCGTACGGGACTTTTCCGCGCGTTCTAGGAGTCTATTGCCGCGACGAAGGGCTCTTCGACTTGCCGACCGCGATCCGCAAGATGACAGCGATGCCGGCCGATCGAGCCGGACTCGCGGGTCGCGGCCGCATCGCCGTTCTGGGCTTTGCCGACGTCGTGGTGTTCGACGCGGCGACGGTGCGTGATGAGGCGACCTACGCCGAGCCGCAGCGCTACCCGACCGGCATCGTGCACGTTGTCGTCAACGGGGAACTCGTCGTGCGCGACGGCAGTGGAACGACGGCGCGGCCTGGACGCTGGCTCAGTAGCAAGGCTCTGGCGCGCTGAACGGGGCTGTCGCGCCGAGCGCGAGCGCGTAGGCTGCTGCAATGGCGCTCGCTTGGTAGCGCCACGGAGACCTGGAAATGCATCGATGGTTGCGTTCGTTGTGGTGCTTGGTCGGGCTGGCAGGGAGTGCTTGCCTTTCTCCGCTGGCGGCGCAGCTCGACCTCGACGGGCGCATCCAGAAGACTCTCGAACGCGCGCGGCCGGCCCTGTTGGTGCACTTGGGCATCGGCATGGCGCAAGCCGATCCAGGGGTCTTGGGCCTCGTCTGCTTGGCCGCGATTCATGACGGAGTCCCCTCCAGCGACGCGACTCTGAGTGCCGCGTTGGTTCGGCTGTCCACGGCGACCACCGACCGGACCTACGCGCTGGGGCTGCGACTGATGGTCATGGAGGCCGGCGTCGACTTTCGGAATCGCGATGCGCTCGCGAAGCAGGACCTGAAGGCGCTGTTGAAGAACTGCGACGATGGCACCTTCGGCTATTCGCCACATGGCGGCAACCCGGACCTGAGCAACACGCAGTACGGAGCGCTTGGCTTGCGAGCGGCAGAGAGCATGGGACTAGCCGTGTCGCGCACCGTGTGGTCCTCGCTCGCTAGGGCCACCGAGCGCCTGCAGGGCTCCAAAGGCGGCTTCAGCTACACCGATGACTCGGATGCCCCCACGGCGTCGATGACGGCCGCTGGCATCGGCGTGCTGTCGATCTGTCGGCAGGCGCTCGATCGGCCAGGGCGGTCAGCGTTGGCCGAAGTCGATCGCCGCATCGCGCGCGGCTGGAAGTGGCTCGGCGAACACAAGGCGGCGATCGGGGCCTACGGCGCGCCCCACGCGCTGTACTTCCACTACGGTCTCGAGCGCGCTGCGATCCTCAACGACGTCACGGCGGTCGACGGACTTGACTGGTACGCAAGCGGGGCGGCGATGTTGGTCGAGCGTCAGTGCGTCGATGGTGGTTGGGGTGTGCCGTTGAAAGCAGGCATGCTGCCAGGAGCCGGCGCGCGCGACGAGGCCGCGAGTCAACCGGTCGACACGGCGTTTGCCGTGCTGTTTCTGCGCCGCAAGTTCCAGAAGATCGCCGGCCCCATCACCGGTGCACGCGTTGTCATGTTGGCGGCACTGTCGGACCAGTCGAGCGATGCTGACGTGACGGCATGCGCCGAGGCCCTCGGCAAGCGCGGCATGAGCGCGATGACTGAAGTGCTGACGGCGCTGCGATCAGACCTGTCGACCCGGAGGCGCGCGGCGGTCGCGGCCCTCTCGGTCATCGCCGGTCAGTCCTTCGGCATCGATGAGCTGGCCGATGTCGACAGCAACAGCGAGGCACTCAAAAAGGCGGAGCTCTGGTACCTCAAGCACCGCTAGTAGCGCCCTCCTCCGCCGTGGCTAGCATGACGCGTTACCGACCATGCAAGCAACGGATCGAGCATTGCTGCCCCTGACGTGGCTCATCGGGGCTTCCCTGATGGCGACGCCTCCGCAAGAAGTTCCTGCTGCCCCGAAGGTGGCGGTGAAGCGCCCCAACGCCGCCACCCTCTACCTTGCCGCCGCCGACGGGCTGCCGCGTGCTCTGGGGGTTGATTCGGTCTATGACGTGAGGTTGCCAGAGCCCCTCGCCGAGGATCCTCGCGCCCGCCGCTACGAGGAGGCGTCCTGGGACGATCTGGTCACCAAGGTCGCAAACGAACTGGGTTTGTTCGCACAAGCCGCGCACACGACCGAGTGCACCTTTGGCCAAGAGGGAGACGATGGGTTGCTCGCGTGCGACATGATGATCTCGCCGCTGTTCTCGCTGGCCCAGCTGACGGCGGCGCACGGTTGGGGATGCAGCCGCGAGGGCACCTTCGAAGCTTCCTTGCACGACGCGTCGACGCTGTTGGCCTTCTCGCGCCAGTTCGGGGCGCAGTCGTCGTCGAGTGCGATGGCCATCGGCAGTCAGGTCGAACTCAACGGGCTCGCGCTGCTGCGCGGTGTCTTCGAAGTTGGTGCGCCGCTTGCCGAGCCCACGCACCGGAAGGCCGCAGCCATGCTGGAAGAGCACGCTCGTGCTCGACCGGGACGACGCACCGCAGCCGTCGGCGTGCGTGCCGAGGTGAAGCGCATTCTGCAGCACGCCGCGAGCAAGGCGCCGGCGACGGCCGCCGAACGCGAAGCTCCAGTCGATGACGTGCAGCGCGTGCTGCGCGAGAGTCTGGACGCGGTTGCGGCGCAGGTCGATGCCCGACTCGAGCGCTGGCTGACGCCGCTCACGGCCAGCGATGACGTGCCGCTAGCTGAGTTGATTGCGCAGGTCGAGGCGAACATGACCGCAGCAAGAGCGCAGGTCAAAGGCCTCAAAGTGGAGGCGCTGAAGAAGGACCGAACTCGAGAACAAGTTCTCGACTACGTCGCCGACATTCTCGTCACGCTGCTGCTGAGGAGCCCGCAGGAGGTCGTTCAGAACGACGCCTACTCACGAGAGGAGATCGCGGCGTGCCGGAAGTTGGTGGCGGATGTGAAGAGGGCAGCAGGTAAGTGAGACGCGGTTTGCCGCCCGTGGCATCCCGCATGCTGCCGGCGCGATCGGCGACGAGGCTGCTCTTCAACTGGCGCTCGACGATCGAGATGCTGCTCGACGATCGAGATGCTGCCGCGGATGCGGGTCAAGCGGCGTGACGCACAGTCGTGCACTCGAGCACGCTGGTCGTGCTCGCATGGTGCTTCGCAGTGGCTCCGCATCGTGTCCACGCATTCGTCGTGTGGTTGCGGCGCCTTCTGCGTGACGGGCCTGACATGCTGACCTCGAACAGCAGCGTCGGAGTCACCGCGCAACGCACTGTGGTCGCGGCAACGATCCGAGTGGCGACCGATCAAAAGAACGACGCGGCGATCGCCCGGGCTCGTGCGGCGTGCAGCGCGGCTTTGAAGGCCTCGACGTCATCGAACTGCGCCCGCAAGGAAGTGGCATCAACGCTCTCGCAACAGGTGCGCAGTTGCTGCAGTTCGCTGAGCACGCGAACGCGTTCTGGCTCACCGCTGGCGGCCTCGCCCAAGCGACCCGCAACATCGGCGGCGACGGCGAGCGCAAACAACTGAAGGGGCGAGTCCTTGGCGCGGAAGTGCTGGTCGTAGAGGCTCGCGAGCGTGCCGGGACGCAGTTCGCGCAAACGGCGCGCGAGCAAGTGCAGTTCGCACACCTTGGCGGCGAGCCAGCGGCAGCGTTGGTCGGCGAGGCCTGGAAAGCGATCCAGCATCGTCGCGAGCGGCGCCAAGCCGAGGCCCTCGTGCCCAGGGTGCGACGGCAGTTCGTGGTCGCGGGTGTAGCCCTTGCCGAGATCGTGGCAGAGCACGGCGACGAGTACCGCGAGTCGATCGCGGTCGTCGAGGCCGCGAGAGTGCTCGGCAGCCCACTCCAGCGACAGCACGAGGTGAAGGCCTTGGCTGAGTTCTGGATGCCAGCGCTGCGGGCCGGCGCTGCGACCGTCGAACTGCAACGCGAGCTCGGGCAGCAGGTGCTGCAACAAGTTGGCCTCGAACAGTTCGACGAAGAACCGGCCCGGCGAGTCGCACTGCAACAAGGCTGCGCGCAACTCGGTGGCGACCGCTTCTCGCGGCAGCGCGTCGAACAGCGTGGGGGATAGCGCGAGCTTGCGCACGCTGCGATCGAGCTCGAAGCCCCATTCGCGGGCCTTGCGGTAGTAGCGCAGCCAGCGAACGGGATGCTCTTCGACGCGCGCGCGCACGTCGCCGACGGGCACCACCTTGCGGGCGCGCCAGTCAGCGAGGCCGTGCTGCGGATCGTGGACCTTGCCGGTCGAGACCTCGATCGCGACAGCGCCGCAGGTCATGTCGCGCGCTTCGAGATCGCACTCGATGCGCTGATGCAGCGGCATCGACGGTGTGCCGGCGCGCAGCGTCGTGAGTTCTACGCGCAGGTCGCCAACGCGGACCGCCAGCGTGCCCCGGTCGAGGTTGCCGGTAGTCGTCGGCACGAAGGCGCCATGCTGTTCGAGCACCGCGCGGCCGGTATCGACATCGAGGGCCCAGGCGAGGTCGAGGTCCTTGGGGGTCGGCCCGGCGACGCTGGCGCGACGGCATGCAATCGCGAGCGCGTGGCTGCCGACGATGCAGGTGCCGAGTTCTGCCGCGCAGAGCCACGGCGCATGGTGGCGCACGTAGGCAAGGGGATCACGGTGGGGGTCGAGTTCGCCGGGGTTCACGAAGGCAGGGCTGCTGCAGGTCGGAGCTTGCTGATGTAGCCGACCGCAGCGCAGCAGGACAGGGTTGGCCCAGAACCGGGGTCGGTGCCGTGGCGCTGCCCGGACTGCTGTTCGTCGCGAACGGCTCCAGCAGGTCGATGGCAACGGCCGATCCAGGACGCATGAACCGCTGCGTTGGGACTCCCTTCCTGTGCCTGTGGCTTGCCGGCTGCCTGCAGATCGAGGAGACGATCACGATCGACCAGGTCGGCGCGGGAACGCAGGACTTCGTGATGTCGGCGCCGCAAGCGACGCTCGATGCGGTGCGGTTGGCGGCCTCCGTCAATCAGAACGGCGCGGCCAGCGACACGAAGGTGCTGTTTGTGCGCGAGTCGATGGAGCAAGAACTCACAACCCGCGGGCTGGAGTTGGTGACGCACGAGACGACCGAGGACGGCACGACCAAGAAGGTGTCGATGCAAGCGAAGTTCACTTCGCTGTCGGCACTGCGACAGAGTCCGCTCGTCGGCGCGGCGGCGGAGTGGCACTTTGGTCCAGGACCGGCACCGGACACCATCGAAGTGACGCTCTACCCACAGGGCAAGAAGGCCTGGACCGACGCGCGCATCAAGGCCGAGCAGATGAAGGACGCCATCGATCCCGTTGCGGCGGACTTCTTCGCGCGGCGACGCGCGCAGCTGCAGGGGCTCGATGTGACGTTCCGACTGCGTTTGCCGGGCAAGGTGCTGCGCTACACTGCGAACATGGACCAGACCGGTGACTGCGAGGTGACCGCAAAGATCACTGCCGATCAGATCTGCACGCCGGAAGACCTCGTGCGGCGGTTGGCGCCGCGCTATCAGGCCGTGTTCGATTCGCGCGAGTGCAAGACGTTCCCGATCGATCGGTGAAGGCGACGTCTTACAGACCGCCTTCTGGGGGCCGTTGATGCGCACCTTCGTCGCCGGATTCGGGCGTTGGTTTCTTACTCTGCTCGGCGGCGTCTTGCTCGGCGCAGGTCTCGTCCTGCACGGTCAGGTTGCTCTCGTGCGCGCCATGACCAACGAGGTGCAGCAGACCTTCTTCCTGTGGCGGGCGATCGGCGAAGCGACGATCTTCCTCCAAGGCGGCGACGTTCAGATGGCCATGGCGATGACCGAGGCGCCGCCCGAGGTGCTGCGCGAATGTGACTTCGCGGCGTGGACGCTGGTCGCGGTGGGAGTGTTGATCGCGGTTACCGCGCCGCTGTTGCCCCGTGGTCGGCGGTCGGCCAAGCGCGTCAGTTCTTGAACTCGACGAAGCGGCCGCCGTTTTCCTCGGCCATGCGCCGCATCAGTTCGCTCGGGGATAGCGACAGTTCGCGCGGGTCGCGGTCGTCCTTCGAGGTGATGAAGATCGTGTTGATGCGGATCTTCGTGAAGCGATTGGCCTCGTTGACGAGGCGGAGAATCTCGATGGGGTCGAGGATCTCGCCGACGCTCGGCGCGCCGTCGGATACGACGAAGATCTCGTCGATCGTGGTCTCCTGGCGTTCGCCGTAGACGCGGGTCGTCACGGTCAGCGCGGCTTCGAGGCCAGACCACATGTTGGTGCCGCCGTCGCGCTGATTGGGAGATGGGTAGACCGCGGTCCAGCCGTCGACGAACTCGAGGGCCTTCTTCTTGTTCTTCTCGTTGGCCTCGACGAGGTCCTTGTTCCAGACCCGGGCCTCGGCGCGGCCGTTGAACGTGATGAAGTTCATGCGCGATGCAGCGGGGATCTCGGCGATGACCTTGTTCATCTGCCGCTTCGCGAACGCCAACCGCGTACCGCCGCCCTTGGTGTCGTCGGCGTCCTCGCCGGCCAGTTGCTTCATGGCGAACTCCATGCTGCCTGACAGGTCGACGACGAACAGGATGCGGCTGCCCTGTGCCGGAATGCCACAGAACGCAGCGGTCTTGTCGCCAGCCTTCGACGGCCGGGCCTGTTTGCGCTCGTCACCCAAGAGTTTCTGCTGCTCGCGATCCCAGAACTCGCGCCACTGAGTCGGCTGCTCGGCTGGGAACACAGCTCCCGTGAGGGTGACCAGGGTCTCGTGTGTTCGATACAGCAGCAGCGTCGACAGCGCCCCGGACTGCACCTGCTCCGGATGGTCGAAGAACCGTTGTAGTACGCCGATCAGCGCGGGTGTCGCTTCGGTGGCGCGAAGGTCGGCGAGGAACTTGACGAG
>CAMBXM010000013.1 GCA_945871815.1 Singulisphaera sp. GP187 | reverse complement strand
CCTACGCCGACAAGCCGGGCAATCGCGGCCTGCCGCTTTCGGCCGGGTTGGCGGAAGTCGCGCAATTGTGTGCCGACTCCAGCATGCAATTGTGCGTGCATGCGATCGGCGATGGCGCGAATCGAAAGGTCCTCGATGTCTTCGCGGCGACGACCTTCGCAGCCGGCGGTCGCCAGAACGCACGATGGCGCATCGAGCACTGCCAGGTCGTCGCGGTGGTCGATCGCCAGCGCTTCGTCGAGCTCGGCGTGGTGCCGTCGATGCAGCCCACGCACCTGACGTCCGACATGCCGTGGGCGCGTTCGCGCCTGGGCGAGGAGCGCATCGCTTCAGCCTATGCGTGGCGCGCCTTCCACGAACTGGGGCTGCCGGTTGCGTTCGGTAGCGACTTCCCGGTCGAGAGCGTCGACATCCGGAAGGGGCTCTTTGCGGCGGTCACGACCAAGGCCGCCGTCGGCAGCGAAGCCCTGCGGCCCGACCAGCAGCTCGATCGCGAAGCCGCGATGCGCGGGTTCACGCAGCACGCCGCGTTCGCGATGTTCGCGGAAGCCGAACTGGGCACCATCGAGTCGGGCAAGCGGGCAGACCTGACGGTGTTCGACCGCGACCTGCGCACCTGCCAAGAGGCCGAACTGCTGACGGCGAACGTGCTGCTGACCATCGTTGATGGCAAAGTCGTCTACGAGGCCGGCAAGTAGCGCGGGCGCAGCTCGCGACGGCTGCGGCGCGCGCCCACGTTTGGGACCAGCAAGTCAGCGCGCCAGCACATGTGCAGGCCACCGAGCCCGGGAGCCAGCAAGCGCGCCAGCGGATGGGGTGATCCGTCGGTTCAGCGGGCCAGCAAGCAGCAGAAAGCAGAACGGGCCCGCTCCGCGCAGGTCGCGGAGCGGGCCCGTTCTCGAGCGCTGCAGTGCGCCCGTGCGCTGGGTTCAGCGAACCAGCTTGCTGTAGCGGTAGTACGCCTCGAGCGTGAGGACGAGAGTTGCGGTCGAGTAGACGCGGCCGCCATCTTCGCCCCAGACGTCGATCGGGTCCCACGAGCCCTTGAAGTTGCCGTCGCTGCGCTGCGGCTTGACGATGGCATCGTTGAGCTTGGCGGACCAGTTCTTCCAGTACTCGCCGCCCATCTGGTACATCGCATAGGTCGCGTAGTACCAATAGTAGTAGTCGATGCTACCACTCTTGGTGTCGTAGACCGGCGGCCTCATCTTCAGCAGCTCCGCGGCCTGCTTCATGGTGGGCTTCTCCTTCGGGTCCTGGCCCATGAAGAAGCGGCAGAACAAGGACACCGCCGTCATCGCCTCGCCCTTCTCCGGCGGGAAGCGTGTCATGTGGTCGCCCACATGGCGCGAACTCGGCTCGCCGGCCTTGGTGTAGCCGGCGCGGCCGTTCGCATCGGTGACTTGGTCGAGCCAAGTCTCCGAGAGCTTGATCGCGCCATCGTTGACTTGCAGCTTGAAGTACTTGGCCGACTCGTAGGCCATGATGCACCAGCCGGTCACCGACGTGTCGTTGTCGTTGTCGCGCGGCTGGTAGCGCCAGACCGCGTACGGGTTGCGGTGGTACTCGAGGTAGTTGATGCCCTGCTGCGCGTTCTTCTGCAGCAGCGTGTAGTTCGACAGGCCGTACGCCTCGCACATCGCGTAGGTCGCGATCGCGTGGCCGTAGAGGAAGTCGTTCGACGCGTTGGTGCCGAACAGGCCGTTGTCACCCTGCTGCTCGCGCAGCCACTTGATGCCGCCCTTGATGACGTCCTTGTAGGGACCGGCGCGCATCGTGCTGCCGTCGCCGAGGAATGCTAGCAGTGCAAGGCCGGTGACGCCGACGTCGTGCACGCCGTTGCCCAGACCGTCGCATTGCTCGCCAGTCTCGTCGTGCTTGTTGAAGCCGTCGCAGTCCCACTTGCCGTCTTCGTCCTGGTGGTTCTTCAGCCACTCGAGGCCGCTCTCGATCGCCGCTGCACTCGACTTGCCGCCGCCGCCCATGCCGCCGCGACCACCGCCGCGACCGCCGTACTTGCCACCGGCGCCACCGCCGAGGCCGACCGCCGCGTTCCACTGGTTGCTGTCGAAGGCCGACTCCTTGGATTGCGAGTCGTTGGTCGGATCAAAGGTCGGGTTGTCCGTCACTGCCTCCGTAACTTCCGAGTCCTGGATCACGACCTCGTCCTTCGTGACCTCCTTCTCTGGCTCCGGCGGCGGGGGCGGAGGCGGCTCCTCGATCTGCTTTTCTTCCTTCATCTGCATCTCGACCTTGATCTCCTCGACCGCCTTCGATTCGGCGGGCATGAGGACATAGCCGAGCAGCAGGACGACGACGTGCACCACGGCCGAGAGGATCAGCCACGGGGCATGGCGGATCTGCTCCGCCATCAGTTCCTGGAACGACGCCGGCTCCTGCTCCCAGATGGGGAGCACCTTTGAGTCGACGTGCAGTTTGGTTGGGTCGATTTGAGCCATGGGACGATCGCTTTTGGGATGCTGGTAGAAGCCGGTAGGAAGAGAGCCGGTCGACGCATCCTGCCCGTGCAACGGCGCGGGCGGAGGGGGGGTTCAGCGGGTCGGAAAGTAGAGCAGTGACCCGCGGGGTCGGCAAGCGCGCCGTCGCTGTCGATGCACCCTCGGGCCTGCCCAATCGCCCTGGCGGTGGCCCGTCGCCTCAGCGGACGCCCGGGGTCCGTAGATCTGCGGGCTGCCAGACCTGGGTGCGCTCCTTGGCTCGCTTCTTCGTCTGCTCGAGCAGACGTTCGATCGTTCGCTGCTCCAGAAACTCGCGGATCAGCCGCTGCACGTCTGGATCCTCGAACGTGTCCTTCTTGGCCGGCTGAAACTCGAGGACCTTCCAGAGCCTGACCCCGCTTTCGTCGACCACCAAGTCGGATACTCGGTCCTTCGGCCCGGCCATCGCGAAGTCCACCTGGTCCTGGCGCCGGGTCTTGCGCGAACTCTCGTCGATCAGCAGTACCTCGGGTGCCATTGCCCCGTCGGACTCGAATCGCTTCACCAGTTCCTCTGGGGTCAATGCTTCCTTGCTCCAGACCTCGGCGGCCACTTTGGCCTTGGCCGCTGCGTCCTCGCCGACAAAGGCCACGCAGCCCAGTTGCGCTTGGCTCTGGCGCACGAACTCGCCGAGATTCTCACGATAGAACGTCCGCATCATCCGCGGCGTGATGAACAGGTTGCTCTGGTTGTTGAGCCGGGAGTTGACGGCCATCGCTCTGGTCAGGTCCGACATCTTGCTGACCCGCTGGTCGCGAACAAACGTCTCCCAGTTTCGGCCTTGGCGCGCCTGTTCTTCGGTCACGGCCTGCAGGGTGCCGAGCTTGCGGACCAACTCGCGTTCTTCTTCCAGCAACTGGTCCTGAAAGATCGACTCGACGCGCTCCGGCGGCAGGATGCCGAGTGTGATTGCCGCTTGCGCCAATGCGTGCTGGTCGATCTTGCTGCCCAGATTGCGCAAGAACAGCAGCCGGCGCTCGTTGGGCGGCAAGGGGCTACCGCGTTCGGCTTCGGCGACGCGGATCTGGCCAACTGTCAGCGCCAGCACTTCGCGTTGCAGCACCACCGCATCGTTGACGGTCGCAACCACGCGGTCGATGAGGACCGCGCCGGCCAGGGGATCCTGCTGTTGGGCGGCCGCGAACGGGGCGGCTAGGCAGAGCAGCAGTGGCGAGCGGGAGAACAGTCCGATCATCGGCGGCGCATCTTCTGGGCCGGCGCGCGCCCGGACAAGGCATCGAGCAGGAACTCGAGGACATCCTCGCCGCGACGCTTCTTGCCTCGCGGCGCCGGCAGCATGAGGTGTGTTCGGCCCGCCTCGACCGGGCGCACATCGGTGAAGCAATCGAGCCAACTGCCGCCAAGCGGCACCCCGGGTGGATGGCGCACGACGATGCGGTCGTCCTCGACCCACTGGATCGACGACAGGCCGAGGCCCTGCAACGCGTGCTTGAGGCGGAAGGTCGCCAGCAGATTCTGCACCGGTGCGGGCAGGGCGCCGAAGCGGTCGCGCAGCTCTTGCTGCAGCTTTTGGAGGTGTTCGTCGTCGACGGCCGCGTCCATCTCGCGCAGCAACTCGAGGCGGCCGCGCGGATCAGCCAGGAACTTGTCGGGGAGGTAGGCGCGGAGTCGCAAGTCGACGTCGACCTCGATGACCGCGTGCGCGGTCTTGCGCTGGTCCTTGTGGGCTTGCACTGCCTGCTGCAGAAGTTGGCAGTACATGTCGTAGCCGACGGCGGCGATGTGGCCCGATTGCTGTGGTCCGAGCAGGTTGCCAGCACCGCGGATCTCGAGGTCTTTCATCGCGATCGCGAAGCCGGCGCCGAGCTGCGACAGCTCTTCGAGTGCCTTCAGTCGCTTCTTCGCCACGTCGGTCGGCGGCGCGTCGTGGTCGAGCATCAGGAAGCACCATGCCTTCTTGTCGCTGCGCCCGACCCGGCCGCGCAACTGGTGCAACTCGCCCAATCCGAACTGGTCCGCGCGGTCGATCAGAATCGTGTTGGCGCGCGGCAGGTCGAGGCCGTTTTCGACGATGGTGGTGGAGACCAGGATGTCGAACTCGCCGCGCACGAAGGCCCGCACGGTCCGCTCCACTTCTTCCTCGTCCATCTGGCCATGGCCGATGGCGACGCGTGCCTGCGGAACGAGTTGGCGCAAGCGCGTCGCGATGACCTGCAGGTCGGCGATCTTGTTGTGCAGATAGAACACCTGGCCGCCGCGGCCCAGTTCGCGCTGCAGCGCTTCCTGCAGCAGATGGTCGTCGCGGAACACGACGCGCGTCTCGACATCCTGTCGGCCCGGTGGCGGTGTCGTGAGCGTGCTGATCGCACGGATCCCGAGCAGCGAACTGTGCAGTGTGCGTGGAATCGGTGTCGCCGACAGCGTCAGCACGTCGACGTCGGTACGCAGTTGCTTCAGCCGCTCCTTCTGGCGCACACCAAAACGCTGCTCTTCGTCGACCACGATGAGCGCGAGGTCCTTCCACTCCACCTTGCTACCAAGGATCTGGTGCGTGCCGACCACGATGTCGACTTGGCCGCGCAGCATGCGGTCGTGGACTTCGTCGCGCTCTTTCTTGGTGCGGTAGCGCGACAGGAGCTCGACTTCGATGCCAAACGGTCTGCAGCGATCGGAGAACGTGTGCCAGTGCTGCTCGGCGAGGATCGTGGTCGGCACCAGCACCGCAACCTGACGGCCGTGCATGGCCACTCGGAACACTGCGCGCAACGCGACCTCGGTCTTGCCGAAGCCGACGTCGCCGCACAGCAGGCGGTCCATCGGCATCGGCTTCTCGAGGTCGGTGCGAATCTCCTGCCACGCAGTCGCTTGGTCCGCCGTGTCGCGGAAGGGAAAGGCGTCCTGGAAGTCGCGCTCGGTCGCGTCCGGCTGGTGTGCTGGACGTAGAACACGCGCGCGGGCTGCTTGCACTTCGAGCAGGTCCGCCGCCATATCGAACAGGGCTTCCTGAACCTGCTCTTTGCGGCGCTGGAAGCCCTTGCCCCCGAGTTTGTCGAGCGCGATGCCACTGTGCGAGCCAACGTACTTCTGGACGAGGTGGATCTTGCTGGCCGGAACCAGCAGGGTCACTTCGTCGTGGAAGCTGAGCCGGAGATGGTCCTCGGCGCCCTCGCCACGTTCCACCAACTCCATGCCGAGGAAGCGGGCAATGCCGTGCACTGCGTGCACGACGTAATCGCCGGGACCAAGCTCGAAGAAGCTCTGGATCGCGCGGCTCGGCACTGCGGTGCGTTCGCGAACCCGAGCTTGGTGCGGCACCCCGGCAAACTCGACATTCGACAGGACGGTGCACGACAACTCGGGAACGCGGAAGCCGCGGCTGATGGTCCCGAGCTGGACCGTGACTTGTTCCTGTGCGAGGTCGATCTGCTTGTGCGCGAAGATCTCCAATTGGCGTTGCCGTTCGGAGTCAGTGCGGCACAGGAGCAGCACGCGTCCTTGCAGGCCGCGCACGGAACGCAAGCGCCCGATCGGATCCGCTTCCCCAGAACCGACCGCGCTTCCCGCCGACAGGATCTTGAGGTCCAAGTCGTGACTGGGCAGCGCCGACAGCGATAGCTGCGCGCAGGTCCGAAGACTGTCGTTGAGCGCGTTCAGGCCGCGACCAAAGCCGCTGTCGAAGCTGGCCAACAGCGAGGTCCGCTGTTCGATCCGCAGCGGCTCGTAGAACACGACCAGCAGATTCTGCTGCTCGAGATGCGACAGCACCGTCGCATCGTCGACGAGATCGGCCACGCCGCCGAGTTGCAGTTCGACGCGGTCCAGGACCTCGACGGTGCGTTGGGTCGCTGGGTCGAACGTGCGGATCGACTCCACGGTGCGATCGAAGAACTCCAAGCGCACGGCCGCATCGGCGCCGAGCGGAAACACGTCGAGCACATCGCCGCGAACGCTGACTTCGCCCGGCGCCAACACCAGCGGGACGGCGCGCAAACCCGCTGCGGCGGCCAGTTGCAGCAGCGAGTCCCGTTGCAGCTCCTGTGCCTTCTGCAAGACGATGCGACCCTGCTGCAGCGCTTTGCGAGCAGGGGCCTTCTGCAACAGCGCCTCGATCGAGCCGAGCATCGTCGAGCGCGGTCGCGCTGCCGCCGAAAGTGCCTTGTGGCGTTCGCTCCGCGTCTGTGCGTCCGGCAGGCCTTGGTCGTCAGTTTCCTGGCGCGGCAGCACCGCGGCTTCGACGCGAAAGCAGGCGAGGTCAGCCTGCAGCTGCAAGCTGTCCACGTCATCAGCGGTTGCGATCAGCACGCGGCCGGTGTGGCCTTTCAGGGCGGTGGCGAGCAGTAGGGCCGCGCTGCCGCCCCAGAGGCCGCCGACCTTGCGCTGACTGCACAACTCGATTGCGTCATGCACACGGCGCACGGTTGGCAACGCACGGAATTCGGCGATCAGCCGATCGATCGGGTCGACCATCGATTCCACGTCCGCGGATCAGGCCTCGGCGGCGCTGTCGTCATTGCGCAGCTTGTGCAACAGGCGTGCAGCTGCGGCCTTCTCGGCCGATCGCTTGTTGGGGCCGATGCCCTCGGCAGAGCGATCGTCTGGCACGCGCGCGACAACTTTGAACTGCTGCTCGTGCTGAAGTCCGGTCGTCGCGACGAGGTCGTAGCGCGGCTGGCCCAGCTGGTGCCGTTGGCAATGGTGCAACAACGCCGTCTTGCTGTCGAGAGTGTCGCTGCCGATGGGGGCTTTCGCTTCGAGGTTGCTGAGGATGTGACGCCGGACGAAGCTGCGCGCGGCGCGCACGCCGCCGTCGAGGTAGATCGCGCCGAGTACGGCCTCGACGAGATCGGCAAGGATGCGTTCGCCGTCGCGTTCGCTGGCACGCAGCCCTTTGCCGACCATCAGGTGGTTGCCCAGGTCGAGCTTGCGGGCTACGGCCGCGAGTGGCTTGCGGCTGACGAAGTGCGAACGCGTCTCGGTCAGCTCGCCTTCGGGGATCTCCGGCTCCTGTTGGAACAGTGCATCGGCGACGGCGAAGTTGAGGAAGGCGTCGCCCAGGAACTCCATGCGCTCGTAGTTGCGCTTGCCTTCATTGCCGGTCGAGGCGTGCGTCAACGCGCGGTCAAGGTGGTCCAGCTCCGTGAACTCGTGTCCGAGTTCCTTCGCCAGCGCACGCAGCAAACGGCGGCGGGCATCCTTCGGCGCTGAAGTGCGGTCGGGCATGGGCAGGTCGGGGGCGGAACCGTAGTCGGAGGTGGCCGATCTGGCCACCTCCCCTCAGTGCTTTGCCGCCCCTGGAAGGGCTCCACCGTGCCGAAACCGAAGGTCCCCGGTTCCTGGCAGACGGGCTCAGACGGTCTGACGCCGATCGTTGCGCTTGCGGTCGCTCTCCCGCAGATAGACCTTGCGCAGGCGCACGGCCTTGGGAGTCATCTCGATGTACTCATCTTCGCCGACGTACTCGAGCGCGTCTTCGACGCCGAACACTCGCGGCGGCGGCATCTTGACGAAGGTCTCCTTCGTCGAGCTGCGAACGTTGGTCGCCTTCTTTTCGCGCGACAGATTGACGCAGAGGTCGTTGTCCTTGCAGTTCTCGCCAACGACCATGCCCTCGTAGACCTCGGTGCCTTCAGGCACGAAGAAGGTGCCACGGTCGCGGAGGCCGTCGAGCGCATAGAAGGTCGCGGAGCCGCCGGCCATCGAGATGAGGACGCCGTTGATGCGTTCCTCGATGGTGCCACGGTGGGCGCCGTAGCCGTGGAACACGTGATGCATCGTCGCTTCGCCCGCAGTGGCGTTGAGCAGGCGGCTGCGCACGCCGATCAGGCCGCGCGCGGGCACCGTGAACTCGAGGCGCGTGAACGTGCCCTTCTTGTCCATCTTGAGCAGCTCGGCTTTGCGCGAGCCGAGAATCTCGATGACCTTGCCGACGCTACCGCCGGGTGCGTCGACCGTGAGGTACTCGATCGGCTCCAGCTTCTCGCCGTTCTCTTCTTTGAAGAGGACCTGTGGCTTCGCCACCGAGAACTCGAAGCCTTCGCGTCGCATCGTCTCGATCAGGAAGCCGAGGTGCATGACGCCGCGCCCCGAGAGCATGAAGCTGTCCGAGGTGTCGCCTGGCTCGACGCGGAGTGCCACGTTGACGCGCAGTTCCTTTTCGAGGCGCTCGCGAATGTGGCGCGAAGTAAGGAACTTGCCGCCATCCCTGCCAGCGAACGGCGAGTCGTTGACGCGCATCAGGATCGACATCGTCGGCTCGTCGATCGCGATCACAGGCATCGCGTCCGGCTGCTCCACCGAGGCGACGGTGTCGCCGATCTGAAGGTCCTCGATCCCGTAGATCGCGCACAGGTCACCGGCGGCGACCTCTTTGGTTTCCTCGCGGGCGAGGCCGACGAAGCGCAGCACGCCGCGGATGTTGGTCTCCTTCTTGACGCCGGTGCGCGACAGATGTGCCACGCGCGACGCCGATTTCATCACGCCGCGATGCACCCGGCCGATGCCGATGCGGCCGACGTAGTCGCTCCAGTCGAGCGTAGTGACACGGAACTGCAGCGGCCCGGCGGGATCGTCGGTAGGCGCCGGGATGTACGACAGGATGGCGTCGAACAACGTCATCAGGTCCTTGCCTTCGCCGCCCTTGCGAGCGTCGGCGAGGTCTTTGCACGCCCAGCCCTGGCGACCGCTGCCGTAGAACACCGGGAACTCCAGCGCCGCCTCGTCGGCATCGAGGTCGATGAACAGGTCAAACACTTCGTTGACGACCTCCTCGGGCCGCGCTTCGACCTTGTCGATCTTGTTGACCAGCACGATCGGCTTGAGGTGGTGCTGGAACGCCTTGTGCAGCACGAAGCGCGTTTGCGGCATGGGGCCTTCCGCGGCGTCCACCAGCAACAGCACGCCGTCCGCCATCGACAACACGCGTTCGACTTCGCCACCGAAGTCGGCGTGGCCTGGAGTGTCGATGATGTTGATGCGCGTGCCTTTGTAGTTGACCACAGTGTTCTTGGCCAAAATCGTGATGCCGCGCTCCTTCTCGAGCTCGTTGCTATCCATCACGCAGTCGTTCACCTCCTGGTTCAGGCGGAAGGTGCCCGTCTGCCGGAGCAGACCGTCGACCAGCGTGGTCTTGCCGTGGTCGACGTGGGCGATGATCGCGATGTTGCGGATGTCCTGGGCCATGAAGTGCGCTCGTAGCAGCCGGCGGTAGGGTTCGGCCGACAAAAAGGGTGAAGGATTGTCGCCGGAGCGCTCGGCTCGTCAACGGGGGTCTGGAGCCAAGAACATCAATCCTCGCCGAACTGGGCCGGCAAGGCGTGGGATGGCCTCCGTTCGCGAGTGGCGAATCCGCCCCAGATCTCGGATCTCAGCCCGCGATCAGGGTCCAGAGCCCAATCGCGACGAAGCCGAGGCCGGCAATCCACTTGAGCGTCTCCGGTCCGATCACGGCAGTGATAGCCTGCCCGGCAAGCACGCCGATGGCGGTCGAGACGACCAGCGCCGCGGCGGCGCCGAGGAAAACGTGCAGCTTGGCGCCGTCGTGCTTGGCGGCAAAGAGCATGGTCGAGAGCTGCGTCTTGTCGCCGAGTTCGGCGACGAAAACGGAGGCGAAGACGGTTCCGAGCAGTTTCCAGTCCATGGTGGGCAGGCTACCCGTGGAGGTCGATCACGGTACGCAGAGGCCGAACCTTCGCAGTGCTGCCGCCAGCTTCAGCAACGGTAGGCCCGTGATCGCGGTGTGGTCCTCGCCCTGCACGCGATCGAATAGCGCGATGCCGGCGCGTTCGAACTTGTAGCTACCGGCGCAATCGAGTGGTTGGTCGTGGTCGACGTAGCGGCCGATCTCGGCGTCGCTGAGTTTGCGCATGCGCAGGGTCGTGACCTCCACGAACTCCTCGACTTCCTTGCCGAACTGTACCGCCACTGCAGTGATCAGCAGGTGTTCGTTCCCTTGCAGCGATTGCAGTTGTTGTTTGGCCGCGGCGGCGGAGCCCGGCTTGCCGAGGATCTGTTCGCCCAACGCGGCCACCTGGTCGCAGCCGATGACGATGTCCTTGCCGTGCTTCTTGCCGACGTCAGCGGCCTTTGCCAGTGCGAGGCCGCGGGCCAGCGCGATGGGGCTTGGCTCGGCTGCACGGGCCGCGTTCTCGTCGACCTGCGGTGCGATGCACGTGAATGCGACGCCCAGACGTTCGAGGAGTTCCTTGCGGTAGGGCGAGGTGCTCGCCAGCACGAGTGCAACCATGTCGGCAGGATGGCGAAAGAAGTCGGTGGCTGCAAGGTTGGCTCGACTCGCCCTGAACTCCAAGCTACCGGACATGAACCTGACCTACGCGTTCTACCTCGCCCTCGTCGCCGTGCTCTGCTCGGCCTGTGGCGGCGGCGACAAGAGTGCCTCGTCGTCGACGTCGCTGCAGAACGCCGCACCCACACCGGCACAGACCCAGACGCCGGCGGCCGCGCCCGCTCCCACAGTCAAGAAGCCCAAGGTCTCCCCGAAGCTCGACATGGCCTTGATCAAGGGCTACTTCGGCAGCGAGCCGTCGGCGCCGAAGGTCGACACCAAAAGCACGGTGGAGCAGGTCGCGCTCGGCAAGATGCTCTACCACGACGCCTCGTTGTCCAAGAACGGCAACGTCAGCTGCGCGTCGTGCCATGACCTTGCCGACTATGGTCAGGACGGCAGGCAGACATCACCCGGGAGTGACGGCAAGAACGG
The DNA here is from genome assembly GCA_945871815.1 of Singulisphaera sp. GP187. Lineage (GTDB taxonomy): Bacteria > Planctomycetota > UBA1135 > UBA1135 > UBA2386 > SXPK01. Next base: position 30,690 of record CAMBXM010000013.1, on the reverse strand, counting down.
CGAACGCAACTCGCCGACGACGCTGAACGCGTTCCGTCAGATCGCCCAGTTCCGGGATGGCCGTGCCGACACCGTCGAAGCGCAGGCGATCCTGCAGGTGCTCAACCCGAGCGAGCACGGGATCACTGACGACGCCGAGTTGCTGCAGAAGATCGGCGCCAAGCAAGAGCTCGTGGCAGCCTTTGGGCAAGCGTTCCCCGGCGAGGGCTCGGTCAGCATCGACAACTTCAAGAACGCGATCGGCGCGTTCGAGCGCACCCTGGTCACCCGATCACCCTTCGACGACTTCCTCGACGGCAGCGCCAACGCACTCACGACCGAACAGAAGATCGGTCTCAAGCTGTTCATCGACGTCGGCTGCACGCAGTGCCACACGTCGCGGCTCGTCGGCGGCAACCTCTACCAGAAGCTCGGCTTGTTGCGCCCCTACCCGACCGAGGACACCGGGCGTATGCGGGTCACGAAGAGTGAGGCCGACAAGTACCTGTTCAAGGTGCCGAGCCTCCTGAATGTCGCCGAGACGGCTCCGTACTACCACGACGGCAAGATGGCGACGCTGGCAGAGGCGGTGAAGAACATGGCTGCCATCCAGCTCAACAAGGACCTGTCCGCCGATGAGGTTCTGGTCATGGTCGCCTTCCTGAAGTCGCTGACCGGAACGGTGCCGGCAGAAGCGCTGAAGAAGTGAGTGGTCAAGGCGCGCGAGAGTCATCGAGTGGCGCGGTGCTGAAGGCCAGGGCACACTGAGCGGGTGACGGAGCCTGCGCCAACGGACCGGTGGTTAGCCGCGGCGATCGTCGCCGCCAACTTCGGCCCCCCCTTCTTGTTCTCGGGGGTTGCCGTTGCGCTGCCAGCAATGGGCCGCGACCTCGCGGCCAGCGCTACGGAGCTAGGTCTCGTCGAGACGACCTTCTTGTGCAGCAGTCTTGCGCTGTTGTTGCCCGTCGGCCGGCTCGCCGACGCCAGCGACAAGCGTACGTGGTTCCTCTTTGGGCTTGTTGCCTTCGCGATCCTGTCCTTGGCCATCGCCGCGAGCTCGTCGATGGGGCTGATCCTGCTGCTGCGAACACTGCAGGGCGCCGCCTCGGCGACGTACACCGCCACCGGGTTCGCGGTGCTGGCAGACGTGGTCGGCAAGGAGCGGCGGGGGCGTGCGTTCGGCGCGGCGATTGGCGTGACCTATGCCGGTCTGTCGTTTGGACCGCTGGTCGCAGGTGTGCTCGTCGGGCAGTTCGGTTGGCGCAGCGTGTTCGTGTTCGGGGCAGCGCTGATCCTGTGCAGCTCCGTCGTCGTGTTCGCGCGACTGCCTCGGCAGTGGCGCGCGCCGGCGCGGGTAGTGCATGGTCCCAGCGTCGCGCTGTTGGCGGCCGCGGTCGCGGCGGCGGCGTTTGGCAGTGCCGTGGTGCACCGGGGCGTGCTGGGAGCCAGCGTGCTCGCGATGGCCGTGGTGTTCGCGGTGTCTTTCGTCTTCGTTCAGTTGCGGACCAAGCGGCCCTTGCTCGACCTGCGCGCGCTCGCTGCCAACGCCTCGCTGCGCGCCGCTCTCTTGGTGCAGATCGTCCTCTACTGCACGGCGTTCTGTTCGACGTTCTTACTGAGCCTTTGGCTGCAGGCGGTGCGGCACGTGACGCCCGACACGGCGGGACTCGTGATTGCGTCGGGCAGTCTGCTGATGGCCATCGTGGCGCCGGCTGCCGGACGCCTTTTCGAGCGCTTCGGCGCCCAGCGGGTGACGCTCCTCGGCGTGTTGTTCGTGTTGCTGGCGACGCTGCTCGCGCGCACGCTCGACGTCGGCAGCGAGGCGAACTGGGCCGGTGTCGTGCTGGGGCTTCAGGCGCTCGGCTTTGGCCTGTTCAGCACGCCCAACATGGCGCGCATCATGGCGAGCCTGCCCGAGCGGCAGAGCACGATGGCGTCGGCGCTCGCGGCGATGGCGCGTTCGATCGGCATGGTCAGTGGCATGCTGCTGACCAACGGTGCGATCGCTCTGGCGTGCGGCGACGGCGATGCGGCGGCCCATCCGATGGAATTCGTCGCGGCGATGCGCAGGGTCTACACCGTGCTCTCGGCGACGGCCGTCGTGGCGCTGTTGTTGGCGGCGAGCGAGGTCAGTCCGCGGCGTCAACGCTCGAGTTGACGTCGATCCAAGTCAGCGCGAGCGCTCGAGCCAGAGCCGGCCACCGCTGCTGTCCAATCGAAGCAACGTGTCGCGAAGCAGGCGCGCGCCGATCTTGGGGCAGCCGGGGACCAGCAGAATCGACGGCTCGCGCCACGTGAGGTTGCCGAGCCGCAGAACGCCGGCGAGGTGCGCGATCTCCTTGGGCTGGGTCCCGGCGATGGACGCGATCTCACCGTAGGCTCGGGGTTTGCCGGTGAACGGCACGTCAGTGCCGGGCGGCAGTGCGACCGATTGCTGAAATCCAGTGTCCACCAGCATCCGCACTGCCGTGCCTGCGAGGTCGACCGTGACCCACGGCGAGCGTTCGCCGAACTGGTGCGCCGGCCCAGTCGGTGCCGCGCTGCGCGGCAAGCACCGAACGCTGTGGTTCTGATAGTCGATCTCGAGCAGGCACTGCCGAAACAGGTCACAACCGGCGATGCCGGCGATCGGCAAGCCACCGTGCTCGCGCAGCAGCGAGAGGTCGAGTCCGATCGCATCGACGTCCTGAAACTCCACTTCGCCAAGCCGCAGTGCCGGCAGGCGCTCGAACTGGACCCCTGGCACCGCCGTGCCAGTGGCGGTGACGACGGGTTCGTCACCCAGGGAGCGGAGGCCGAGAGAGCGCCCGAACTGCAGATCGAGCAGGGTCTTGTCAGTGCCGGTGTCCAACAACAGTACGTGGCGGCCAGCGAGTCCGGGGAACTCGGCAAACAGCAGGAATGCGCCGCGCACGTGGCGCGACGGCAAGACCGCAGCTCCGTCCGTGGGCAGGGTCGTGCGCCGCGGGCCCAACTCCGGAGTCGCGCAGGCAGCGACCAAGAGCAGGGCTACGAGTTGAGTCAGCTTCTCCGGTTTCACGACGGCACCTCAAGAGCACGCGCGCAGCATGCCGGCGTAGATGTCGTTCTGTCGCAGGAGTTGATCGTGCGTGCCGGCTTCGGCGATGCGGCCGCCGGCGATCACCAGGATTGTCGAGCTTTGGCGCACCGTCGACAAACGGTGGGCGACGACCAGTGCCGTCCTGCCACGCAGCGCCACTACGAGCGCGTTCTGCAGGCGGGCCTCGGAGGCGCTGTCGATGCTTGCCGTCGCCTCGTCGAGCACCAGCACTGCGGGGTCGGTGACCAGCGCGCGGGCGAACGCCAGCAGTTGCCGTTGGCCCTGTGAGAAGGTGCCGCCTCGTTCTTCTACCTGTGCCTGCAGGCCGCCCTTCAGCGCGCGCACGAACTCCGCGGCGCCGACGAGTTCGAGTGCGTTCCACACCTGCTCCTCAGAGATGCTGCGGTCGAACAGCCGAACGTTGTCGATCACCGACCCGGTGAACAAGAACAGGTCTTGGGCGACGACGCCGACGCGGCGTCGCAGCGAGGTGAGGTCCCACTGGCGGACGTCGATGCCATCAACCAGCACGCGACCGTTGGTCACGTCGCGCAAACGCGAGACCAAGGAGAGCATCGTCGTCTTGCCAGCGCCCGTGGGGCCAACGATGGCGATGGTTGCGCCTGGTTCCGCTCGAAACGACACGCCGTTCAGCACCGGCTCGCCATCGCGATAGCCGAAGACGACATTCTCGAACTCAATGCTGGCGGCGCCGCGCGCTGTCGGGGCGAACGCATTTGCGATCGGTGGTGGAAACCGTGGCGTGTCGAGGATGAGGAAGATGCGCTCGGTGCTCGCGAACGCAGCTTGGAGTACGTTGTACTTCTCGCCCAGTTCTTTGATCGGCGAAGTCAACATCCCGAAGTAGAGCCAGAACTGGATGAACATGCCGGGATCTGCTTCGCCGCGCAGAACCGACGTGCCGCCGAACCAGAGCAGGCCAATGCCGGTTGCACGCAGTGCGAAGTCGACCAACGCGAAGAACACCGAGAAGTGGTAGACGGTCGCTCGCCACGACTGCGCGGTGTCGGCGTTGAGTGCCTCGTAGCGCGTCTGGACGGCGTCCTCGCGACCGAACGCGCGGGTCGCCCGCACGCCGCCGATCGCCTCGGTGGTGTAGGCATTCTGTAGTGCGAGCTTGCCGCGGACCGCGCGGTAGGCGCGCTGGGCATTGCGGCGAAAGAGGATGCTGATCAAGATCACGACTGGGGTGGTCGCGACGGTGAACAGAGCGAGTCGCACATCGAGGAAGAACAGCGCGATCAGAACGCCGACGATCTTGAGCAGATCGAACGCGCTCTGCAGTACGCCGGTCGAGATCAGTTCGTTGAGGTTCTCGACGTCGCTCGTGACGCGCGTCGTCAACTTGCCGGCGGCGTTGCGTTCGTGGAAACCGATGCTCGCGTGCAGCAGGTGGTCAAACAGCTGTCGCCGCACGTCGCGGATCACGCGTTGGCCGTTCCATGCCGTTAGCTGGCCGTAGACGTAGCTGCACGCGGTTCCGAGGAGGACCACGAGCAAGAAGGCTCCGGCATACCACCACAGGTCTGTCGTGCGCTCGGCGACCGTGCGGCCCTCGGTCCGCATCGGGCCATTGATCGCGGCACGCAACAACCACGGGCCGACCAGTTCGATGGCGAACGACACGACGAGCAACGACAGACTGGCGGCGAACGCGCGCCGATACGGACGCACGAACGGCCAGAGGCGCGGCAGAAAGCCGAGATCGATCGGGCGCTCCAGCAGATCGTCGTCTTCGAGGCTCATGGTGCCGTGCCGCCTTCGAGGGCGCTGGCTTCGGTCTGCCGGCGAAAGGCGGCGGCATAGTCGCCGCCGAGTGCGACGAGCTCGCGGTGGGATCCTCGTTCGTGCACGGTGCCGCGGTCGAGCACCAAGACCAGGTCGGCATCGGTCACGGCCGAAAGTCGGTGCGTCGCCACGATCATGGTGCGCTTTTCGCGCGCTCGCTGCAGGCCGCTCACGATGCGGCGTTCGGTGTGCGAGTCGACGGCGGACAGCGTGTCATCGAGCATCAATGCCGGTCGATCGCCCAGCAGAGCTCGCGCCAGTGACACGCGCTGCTTCTGGCCGCCGGAGAGCGTTACGCCGCGTTCGCCGACTACGGTCTGGAGGCCGAGTTGCAGTTGCGGGAGGTCCTGGTCGAGTGCCGCGGCCTCGACTGCGAGGTCGAGATCTTCGGGGCCCGCCTGCGCGCGGGCGAACGCCACATTGGCGGCGATCGTGTCGCTGAACAGAAACGGCTCTTGCGGGGCGAAGGCGAACACGGCGCGGATGGCGCGAGGAGACAGGTCCAGAACGTCGTGGCCGTCGAGAAAGATCGTGCCGCGCGGCGGTTCGTAGAAGCGCAGGCACAGTGCCAGCAAAGTCGTCTTGCCGCTGCCGACCGGACCGACGAGTCCGAGTTTGCGACCTGGCTCCAGTTCGAAGGACACCGAACGCAGGGCTGGCGCTGCGGCACCGGCGTAGGTGAATGTGAGGTCGCGCACGAGGAGGTGGCCGCGCAAGGGAAGGTCCAACCCCGTGCTGTCCTCGGCCTTCTCGGCGAACAGTTCTTCGACGCGCTTCGCGGCAGCGATCGCCCGCGGCATCGTCGCCAGAGTCCAGCCGAGGATCTCGAGCGGGAACATCATGAGCCCGAGATAGACCGTGAACTGGAACAGCGCGCCGATCGTCAACTGCCCATCGATCACCTGGTGGCCACCGACCAGTAACACTGCGAAGAGCACCGCGCCCGTGGTCGAGTGCGTGATGGCGTGCATCATGGAACGGAGTCGCACGAGGCGCAGGTTGCACCCGAGGTAGCGGCGGTTCTTGGTGGCCATTGCCGCCAGCTCGCGGTCTTGCGCGGCAAACTGCTGCAGAATGCGGATGCCGGCGAAGTCCTCGTGCGCGCGCTGCGACAGCTGGCCGATGGCTTCCTGCGCCCGCTTGCTCCACTTGTGCAGCCGGGGCATCAGCATCCGCAAGGCGATGAACAGCATCCCGAACGCGAGTGCACAAGCAAACGTGACACCGAGGTCCAGCCGCGCCATCAATACAGCACCGGCGGGGAGCAAGCACAGGGCGCTGCCGCCGTGCAGGAGCAGCGGCCCCATGACGAAGCGCACAAGCTCGACATCCTGCGTGAGTCTGCTGACCACGTCGCCGGTGCGGGCGCGGTCAAACCACGTGATCGGGAGGCGTTGGAGGTGCGCGAGCGCTTCGTTCTTGAGGTCCTGTTCGACGAGGCGTGAAACGTCGATCAGCCACCGCCGCGAGACGTAGCGAAAGACGGTCTCTGCGACCGCGAGTGCGAGCAGCAGCCAGCAGGAGTCGGCGAGCGCGGCTTGCGCAGCAGCAGTGGAGCCAGTTGCGGTGGCGGACGGCGGTCCACTGCCCGGTTCGAGTTGATCGAGAACCCCGCCCATGACGGACGGCATCCAGAGCGAAACGGCGGCGTGCAGGGGGACGCAGGCCATGCCGAGCAGAACCATGCCGCGACGGCGCATCAACATCTGCCAGGGGCGGTGCAGTGCGGCCGCTGTCGAACCAAGCTTGGGCAAGGGCACAGCATCCGGGCTGGCATGGACGGATGCAAACCGGTGTTGCATTCCTCGACAGTGGGTCGTTCTCGATCTGCGACTTCTCCGCGCCTGCAGTTTCACTGCACCACCGCCGCGCGTCGACAAGCGACACGGTCTCTTGTCATCCGCAGGAGCGCAGGCAGCCATGATCCACCAACGACTTCCTCTCGCGACAGCACTCCTCGCCGCTCGTCCGCACCGGTCTCCTGCACCCGTGCGCGCAGAGCAGCGCGGCCTGTCACTGCCCGAGGTCCTGCTCGGCCTGTTGGTGATGGCCACTGTTGCCGTCGTGATGGTCAGCCATCTGACCATCAACTTGCAGAGCACTCTTGGTGAGCGCGACCGCTTGTTCGGCTTTGGCAAGGCGCAGGCCATCCTGGCCGAGATCCAGAGCCATCGTGATCGTGGCACCAGCCGTGAACCCGATGACATCGACGCGCTCGACGACGGTTCTGTCAGTCGACCGACGTTGACGATCGCCGAGGACGACACCGGCAATCTCGTGCTGCCGGACCACGTCCTTTCGGGGAACTACGAACGCTCTGGCGAGTGGGTCTGGACCCGTCGAATCAGCGTTCAACCGCTGCCTGGCATCGATAACCGCAACGTGCGCTACGTGACCGTGCGCGTGTTCCACCGCGACGGCGCTGGTATCGAGCGCGAGGCGGCGAACTTGTCGGCTTTGGTCAACGCCCCCGGCGCGGCCTTTCCGACCACTCAGGTGTTCGACCTGTATCTGCTCGCGGTCGAGAACATCCCAGGCTGGTGGGTCTTCATGGACTCGATCCGCCCGTTCGTGGAGTCGACGATCACGGATCTGGAGACGCGCAACCCCGGTCTCGAGGTGCGGACGCACTGGATCACCAAGTCGAGCTTTGGCCGCAACCAGACCTATCGCCCGTTCATCAACGACGCGGTCGACAGTCTGCAGCCGATTCCGGACGTCTACTACTACCCGGGTCGGATGCCAGCCGGTTCGGCGTCGACCTACTACTACGTGCCCTCGAACATCAAGGGGCGCATCTCGCAGGATGGCGTCGAACGCAACGGCTTTGACCCGGACACCAATCCGCTGCCGTACTCGTTGGCGGACTACTTCAACCACGCCATGCGCCAGCCAGAAGAGCTTGGCTTGTGGACGGCACGCGTGCAGGCCATCGAAGCGCGAGAAACTCTGATTGCCGATGCGCGCGCCGCGGGCCGTCTACCGCCGCCAGCGCTCGACGACATGTCGAAGGAGCCGACTCTGCGCATGTTCCTCGACGACCTCTCGGCGACGCCCGAGAAGTACCGCAACGCGCTGGTGATCAACCTGCACGGCGAGTTGCTGCCGATGCCGGCAATGCGTAACTACTCGGATGCGGCACGCGATCCGATCCGCGCCCCGGAAGTTCGAGTCGTGACCCACAGCGAGCAGATCCGCACGCGGCGCGATGCCGGTGGCGGCGATCCGGCCCGCTTTCGTGTCTATGCCTACACGTCGAACGTGGCGCCGAGCTGGCAGACGGTGCCAGCGATCGCCATGGACGTCACCGGTCTGGATCTGACCGATGACACGACGCCGGAGCCAGAGCTCCGTGCCGACGTCCAGTTGCAGAATCTCCGTGGCGGCGTTCCCGTGAACGGCGATAGCTCCTACTTCCCCTTTGCCGCCGCGAAGGTGGAAGGCGACCGGACCCTCGTCCTCGGGGAGATGTACTACTCGGCGCGTCTCGTCAAGCCGAGCAATGGGGACGTCCCGTTCACGCGGGTCATGCTCTACAACACGCCGTGCGTGGCGCCGTCCGTCGCTGGTCGTGGCCTCACCAACGATCGGCGCTCGCTGCTCTATGGCCTCGCCTACGTGCCGAGTCCGTGCTCACCGCGTCGCGACTTCGACTACGACCTCTTCAGTGCCCCCGTGGGTTCACGGGCCAAGAACTCGGCGCGCTGGACGCTGGCGGTGCCGTCGAGCGTGTTTGCGGATCGTCGCTTCATCACGGCGGCTGGCGACAGCATCAACCCGGCGGCAGACGTGGTGCTCGCTGTGAGCACGCGCATCTGGACCGGCGCCGAGGCCGAGACCGCTGGTCGCATGTGGCCAATCGCGGTTCGGACCGCGCCAGAGAACCTGACGACTACCTACACTTGGTGGTGCGACAGCCCGACGGACGTGCCGGTTTCGGAGCGGTCGCAGTTCCTTGGCGATCCCCGCCACTGCCCGTATCGAGACCTGATGCGTGCCTCCGTCGCTGGTGACCCCGATCACCCGGCGCCGGTTCCGGACTTCGTCGACGGCTACAACTGGTACTTCGACGCGCTGAACAACACCACGGACGCGCGACCGGACTTCCCGAACCTCTCGGCGCCGCGCCTCGCCAACCTGTGGCGTGGAGCCATTCAGAGCGACGTGCCGCGCCAGCTCAATTCCTTGCGCCAGGGTCTGGTCCAGAGCCGCTGCGTCTACACCACGCTCACGGGGTTCTCGTACTACTACCTCGGCATCGGCAACGAGATTGGCTACGACGCCGCGAACGGCTACCCGAGTTCGATTCCGGTCAATCAGACTCCGTTCGGTGCGCCGGCTGCCGCGGGCTTCGTCAACAACATCACGGGCCAGCGTACCTTGGTGCGTTCGAACGCGTTGCTCCCCACCTACTGGTGGTCGATGCCGTGGCTTGGCGATCTCTACCCGGATGCTTCGGCTGCTGCTTGGTTTGCCTTGGATGCCAATGGCAACCCGCGCGGAAACCTGAGCGCTGGTGCAGGAGCGACGGCGTTCCGTCACCAACAGGCGTTGCTCGTGAACTCGGGCAGTGCCCGCTCGGCATGGGGAACGCGCATGGTGAACTCGCACCAGCGCATGCAGGACGAGGGGTGCACCTCGTTCTTCAACACGGGAACTGCGGCGTCGACTTTCCACCATCAGTACGCGGCTGGCACGGGAACGTTGACGGTCTCGGGAACCGAGATCGCGGACAACTACAACTTCAACATGCCGACGACTGCACCGATCAGCCGTCCGTTCGGCATTGCGACCAACACGAGCGGTACCGTCGGCTCGGAGTGGAACTTCTCGCCGTACAGCACAGGCCGCTACACGACGCAGTTGTTGCGGACCTACTACAACCACCCGAACGGCAATGTCGGGTCGGGCTTGGTCCGCATGTCGGATCCCGCAGCGCAGAACTCGGCCTATGTCGTGGTCAACGGCATCGACCGCACGGTCGAGTCGGGCTCCAACTTCATTGCCAAGTACTCGGTGCTCTCGCTCGTGCACTCCTTCTTCGAGGCCGGTAACCCGAGCCTTGCGCATCGCATCCAGCAGCCGGTACGGGTCGAGATCCTGGAGCCGACCGACATCTCGGAGTTGGTGGATCCCATCGACATCGACATTGCGTTCGAGACGTCATGGCGTCGTTGGGACGGGTTGCCGTACACGGCAGCGGGTGGCGTGGCCGAGAGCGAAGCGGAACTGGAGTATGTGCTCACCTACTCGAACGACAACGGCGTCACGTGGCGCCACATCCGCGACGGCTCGCCGGCCAACCCGGGTACGCGTCCGACCGACCCGGCGATGCTGGCCGCGGATACTGGCCCCGGTGCGGAGACGTTCACGTGGAATGTGCCGTCGGCGCAGTTCCCGCAGGGTAGCTACCAGTTGCGCGTCGACTGCTTCCGACAAGGCGCTCCGATCCACTTCTCGTACCACAAGACCCGACTGTTCCTGCAACGCTGATCCAGGTGGCTATCATGACTCGCAACACACAGAAGGGTTTCAGTTTGGTCGAGGTGATCATCTCCGCGGCCATCTTCATGGTCTTGGTGGTGGTCGTGAGTTCTCTTGCGATCACGGGTTCGGATGCTCAAGACCTGGGTCGCCGGATCAGCAAGATGACGGAAGTGGCACAGGAGGTGGCGGATGATATCCGACTCCAGATGGTGTCCTCGGCGCGCGTCTTCGGCAATGACACGTCAGGCCGTGCAATGATGGGGATCCTGGATTTGGGGGCGGCGCCAACGCCGGCTGGAGTTCGTCGATTGCCGACGATCGATCAGGACGGACCGTTCCGGCAGGACACTCTGGGCGACGAGATCACCGGCAACACGATTCTGTTCGCCTACTTGGCCTGGCGTGACCGCTATCGCTGCATCTCCGGGAAGGACTATCTCGTCGATGTGTATCGAATGGTGCACTACTACATGTCACCAGCGGACGGCGGCCCTGGGCCCAACGTACGCGGCGGTCTTGACCTCGTTCATTTCGTCAGCGAGCCGCTTGCTGATGGCGACGCCATCAACAACATCACGGATCCGATTGATCGTGCCGAACTGCTCTTGCACCTTCACGACAGTACTCCAGATGCCGAAGGCCGAGCTCGTGACCCGGTCCAGGTGGTATGGCTCCGAGCCGGCGAGCCGGATGCGGTCGGCACCTTGCGACAGATCGACGACAACGACGGTAGCCTGAGCGATGACGTCCTCCCGGCGACTGGCCGCCCAGACCCCTGGCAGATCCTGCCGAGCGCTGATGGCGTTGCTCGTCTGCTTGCCTTCCGTCGCGCCTCCGTGGCATCGAACTTCGATGTGACAGCTCCGGGGATTTCTCGTTTCGCAGTGCGTGACGACGCCAATGGCTTCCCGCACGGACTGGAGTTCCAAGTGATCGGTCCGACGGCAGCGAGGCAGATGCTGCTGCATCTGGTCTTGGTGGATACGGCCCGCAAGGGACAGCCAGCATGGAGCCAGATGCAGACGATCATCACGGCTCACGATCGCTGAGACGGCCGCTGGTTCCAGATCCGCGCACGGTCCGAGCCGTGCGCTGCGGCTGTGCGGCCGGAGTTCTGCAAGCCGACTGGATCGCGCTCGCGCTCGCGCAGCCGATGCACAGAATGCGAGCCATGCTTGACCGTGGTGCCGCGGGCTTTCCACCGCGCCCCTACACCGTGCGGCGCGTCGGTTGGTCGAGTCGGTCTTGGTGACGTCCGAGCCGGAGGCCCATCGCAATGGACTCTTGGATCGGCGCTTTGAGGCGTTGCATGTGGCGGCCCCGATCGCCGAACGCCGTGCTTCGAACTCGCCGCAGAGTCCCCAGAGTCCCGTCCTTGCCCTTGGCTCTCGTGGCTCAGCCTCGTCGAGTCGTTCTTCGCGATGGTAGAGAGGCACGTCTCTCGGCGAGGCGTGCACCGCAGCGTCGGCTCACTGGAGACCTGCGTGCGAGACTTCCTCGACGCTTACAGCAGCGATCCCATTCCCCTCGTGTGGACCAAGTCCGCTGCCGCGATCCTCGACAGTCTGCGCCGCTACTGAGAAGACGCAAACTCCCCGCGCGAACAGCGGACCCTTCGACAGAGGTCGCAGACTTCCAAGTCCACCCACTAGCACTCGCCAACCGGATTGTGTGCAGCCCGCTGGGGGCACGACGTGCGCCAGGCCGCGACAACCGCCAAGCGGAGCCAAGGACTCGCGGACTCGTCGACGGTGTCCGAGCTGGGTCACTTCGTGCCAAGGCATGGGGAGCGCAGGGAGCGTACGGGTGCCTCGATGGTCGCCAGGAAACGTAGCTGACGCCGCGCCTGCGCCTGCGTTCTCGAGCATGCCGGTCTGATGCGTGCCCCGTGGTGGCGTGTGCGAGGAGCAGCGTGCGGCCTGGGTGCAATCCTGCGAGTCTGCGGCGTGGGCTGCTTATCCGACGACCCGCAGCGGGGCGGACTCACGGCCGGCTGTGCCATGCCACGGCCGCGGCGCACTCGTCTGGCCTGGTGGGGGCGAGCTTCGCCGCAGGCTGCAACGCGGTCTCGGCGCAGCGGAGTGTGCCTCTGGCCGGGTCGCAAGAGATGCTCCTGGAAGGCCCTATTTCGCCACCGACCGTGCCGTTTGCTCTCGGAGTCAAGGGCGCGCGTGTCGCGGTGCGCTGCACCTCCACCAACAGCGCCTCGACCACCACAGCTTGGACCAGCACTGGAGCGCTACCGGCTGCACAGGAGGGGGGATACGTGCGCCTGCGCGGGCCGCGCAGCAGGCTGGTGCGAACTCACCCTGCGGCCACGGCAAGAGCCCTGACCTGCGGCCTGGCCGCTCGCCGGGGGTTGATCGCGGTCGCGATCGAGCCCGCCACCGCCCAACTCAGCGCTGATCGCCCCAGTAGGGGCGCGTCGTGGCGCTCGCTTGACGGTAGGTGCCGAGGGTCTGGCGCAGGCGGTTCACGATGCCGTCGTCAAACGTGACGGTCGCGTAGTCGCTGGCTCCCTGAACCGTGACGGTGCCGGTGACGACAATCGCGCCCTGGAGCTCCGAAGGTTCGCGCACACTCAGGTTGCCATTCACGTAGAGCAGGCCAGAGAAGCTGGAGTAGCTCGATTGCTCGATGGTCACGTTGCCATTGACGACGACCACTCCGGTTCCGCTCAGCGGGCGGGCGGCATCGAAGATCAAGTTGGTGTCCGCGACCACGACTGCGTCCTTCGGCAACGGGCTCGGGAACTCGTCAGGGTCGACGAGAATCGAGTCTGCCATGCCCTTCAGTTCTGTCAGCGACACCCCAAAGACAGCGGTCATGCTGTCGTCGTAGGTGGCATTCGGCGAAATGCCGCCGGTGACGAGGGCGCCAGTGCCTGAGACCGTGACACTGCCCGTGCTGATCTGGTGATAGATGCCGGCCGCCGTGTTGCCGCCGTAGATGCGTCCACGCGTGAAGATCCGGCAGGTGCTGGCCGTGCGCGTGCACAGGGCCGCTTGGCCGGGCGGTTGCAGTGCGAGACGACGGATCTCGGTCTCGACGACTTCTTTGGCGACGACGCGGTTTGGAGTCGCATCAAACGCCAGGGTCGGGTCCTGACGACGGAAGACGTAGCCGACGCTGCGAATGCGCCAAACGGAGCCAGGGCTGAGGTTGCCGCGCTCATCGGAGATATCGATGCATCGGACCTGATTGCGGAAGGCCAAGCGCTCCGCGTCCGGGTCAGCGCTCCAGTCCTTCCAAACTTCGTAGCGGCCCCAGAGCGAGCCACTGATCTCGAATTCGCGCGCGATGCCGATATCCGGGTCGATCGTGTCGAGCAGCGGCGGTGTCGCGGCCGCGTCGAGTTGCGGCGAGAACGTGGTCACCGGCTGCGCCGTCTGCTTGCGGTACCAGCCGATGGCTTCGATCAGTCCTGACCGCGCGAACTCCATCGCTTGGCCATTGCTCGCGAAGTGAATGCTGGTCGAGTCCCGATGCGCCTGGACAAAGATCGCACCCGACATGGTGATCCCGAGGGCGATGATCGCGAAGAACAGCGCGAAGATCAGTGCCATGCCCCGTTCGCGAGCACGGTCCATGGCATGGCGAGAACTGACGAGGCTGCTGCGTACTGGAATTGCGCTCATCGATGGGCTCCTGCGGTGGACCTTCTGCCGCGAGGAGTCCTTCATCGGCGCAGTTGGGCCGGTGCCCAAAGTGGCAGTCCCGCATCCAGCCTGTAGAGCGTCGCACGGCCCATGTCATGGCCGGCGCCGAGTCGCTTCTAGTGTCCTTCCCAGGCGCCCGCGGCTGCTGTCCGTGCTGACCGTCGATGCGTGCACCGCGCTGTGGCGGTGGAGTCTCGCAAATCCGCGGTGCGTTCGCCGCTTGCCCTTCCGATACCACTGCGACGGGGCTTGGTCAGGTGCTGCTGCCACCGCGCTCGTGCCCCAGGGGTAGCCAGACGCGGAACTCGGCGCCCTGGCCCGGCGAGCTACGAAGGGTGATCGCGCCGCCGAAGCTGTCGACGAGGCTCTTGCTGATCGACAGACCGAGGCCGGTGCCGCCGCGGCCTCGCTTGGTCGTGAAGAACGGCTCGAAGATCCGGTCGCCGAGTTGCGCCGGCACACCTGGTCCGGTGTCGCGTACGACAATCGATGCCCCGCCACCGTCGCGCAGCACTCCTAGGATGATGCGCCGAGGGCCGTCCGCCTGGGTCAGGATCGCGTCGCGTGCATTGTTGAGCAGGTTGAGCAGCACCTGCTGGAGCTGTGAGCAGTCGGCGGGAACGGGCGGGACGCCGGCTTCGATGTCGAGGTCGATTTGCACGCCTTGGCGGGCGAAGGCCGCGCGCACCAGTCGCACGGTGCGATCGACGACGTCGGCCAGATCCGTTGGCTGCGGGTCCAGCCGATCGTTGCGCGCGAACTCGAGCAGGTCGCGCACGATGTTGGCGATGCGTGCGCCTTCGTCGGCAATGATGGCGGCGTTCTCCTTGGCGTCATCACCGTCGCGGATCAACTGCGCGCAGTTGAGCACGGTGTTGATCGGGTTGTTGATCTCGTGGGCTACGCCAGCGGCGAGTTCGCCGATCGCGGCCAAGCGTTCGGCGAGCGAGAGCTTTGCCTGCAATTGCTTGCGCTCGGATATGTCGCGCATGATGGCGACGAAGAGGCGGCGGTGGTCGACCGAGCCTTCGCCGACCGAGAGGTCTATCGGGAACGCCGAACCGTCTCTGCGCCGCGCCGTCACTTCGCGGCCGATGCCGATGATCTTGGCGATGCCAGTATCAAGGTAGTTGCGTACGTAGCCGGCGTGCTCGGTCGCGTAGGGGGGGGCCATCAGCAAGGTGACGTCCTTGCCGAGTAGTTCGCCGGGGCCGAACCCGAACATCAACTCGGCGGCGCGGTTCGCCATGATGATGCGGCCGTTCTCCTCCATCGAGACGATGGCCTCGGTGGCCGTCGAAATGATGGCGCGCATGAGGCTGACTTCGTCTGCGAACGACAACGGTCCTACTTGCCGTGTGGGTTCGTCGTCAGGATGTGTCGGAGTTGGTGTCATGCGCGCGGCGCGATGCTATGCGCTGTCGCCGTCGTGAAGAAGTCGTCGTGCGCGGGTGCCTGCGGGTTGAGCCGCTCTCTGCGTGGCGTGGACGGGGCCAGATCCTGGGACTCGGTGCAGTTGCCAATGCAACAACGCAGTCCGTTTGCAGGGCGAGCGATGGCGGGATCGTTGCTCGACGGGCTGCCAATCGACGCCGGAGTGCGTACGTGAACCGTCCACAGTTCGAACTTCCCCATGGGTCGGAGGGCTGAGTGCCGAAGTTCTCCTTCTGCCGCCTATGGCAATGGCCTGGCGCCGACGACATGTTGGATGGACCTGCTGCGAGGAGCAGAGCGACTTTGTGCGACAACCATGCCGCGAATCATCCTGATTGACGACGAGCCCAACCTGCGCCGGACGCTGGCCCGCTTGCTCGAACTCGAAGGGCATCAGGTCCTGACCGGCGGGAGCTTCGCCGAGGTAGAGGCGCACCTCCATCCAGGCGGCTTCGATGTGCTGGTGTCCGACATCTTGATGCCCGAGTTCGACGGCGTGCAGATCCTGCGTGAAGTCGTGGATGGCCGCGGCTGCCGCGAGCCCGTGGTCTTGATCACGGGGCAGCCAAGCATCGAATCGGCGTCGGAAGCGGTCCGCCACGGCGCCTTCGACTACATCCGCAAGCCGGTCACAAAAGTGAAGTTGATCGAGGTGGTGGCGCGTGGACTGCGTCACGTCGAGCTGTTGCGCGAGCGCGATCGGGCTCGGTCCAAGGAAATGGAGCTGTTGAAGAACCTCGCGATCCTCGGCGAGGAAGCCTCGTTGCTCACGCACGAGATCCGCACGCCGATCACGAGCCTGCGTCACGCGTTGCACGCCGTCGCCGACAAACTCGGCATCGCCGAGCGCGTCGTGGTGGAGGATCTGGTCAAGAACATCCAACGCATCGAGCGTCTCTTGACGCATACGCTGTCGTTCGCTCGACCACTCGAGTTGAGCACTGCCGCCCTCGAGCTTGCCGATGTGGCGCGCGACGCCATTGCGCAAGTCGAGGCTCATCCAGACCGACCGGCGATGCAGATCGACCTCCGAACGGGTGGTCCGTCGGCGCTCGTGGATGCCGACCCCGACCTGCTGGCCGAAGTGCTGGTCAACTTGCTTCGCAATGCATGCGAGGCCTGCGCCAGCAAGAGGGCGCGCGGCGAAAGGGGCACCATTCTGCTGTCCGTTGGTGGCGATTCGAGTCACGCCTGGATCGACGTGCGCGATGACGGGCCCGGCGTTCCCGCCACCGAACGAGACGAAATCTTCCGGCTGTTCCGTAGTTCGAAAGAAGGTGGAACCGGCATCGGTCTTGCCTTCAGCCGCAAGATTGCCGAGTCGCATCGCGGCACGCTTGAGCTCCTGGACACTCCCGGTCCTGGGGCCTGCTTCCGCTTGAAGCTACCGCGTTATCTTCCACGTCCGCTCATTCCTGACACTCGATTGAAAGCACCATGACCGAAGCGAAGCCCATCACGATCGTGCTCATCGATGACCAAGCCATCGTCCGTGCGGCGTTCCGTTCGTTGATCGAACGCAACGTGCGCTTCAAGGTCGTCGGGGATGCGGGCGACGCGCGCAAGGGGATCGATCTCGTTGCCGCGCTTCAGCCAGACGTGGTCATCCTCGACATCACAATGCCAGGCCTTTCTGGCATCGACGCCGTCGGGCCCGTGAAGAAGGCCAGCCCGCACACCAAGGTGTTGATGGCATCCCAGCACGAGGGGCAGAAGTTCGTGCAGCAGGCGTTGCAAGCCGGTGCAGATGGCTACCTGTCCAAGGACAGCGATCCGACCGAGTTGGGCTTGGCGATCGACGCGATCCAACGTGGCGACTCGTTCCTGTCACCGAAGGTCGCTGGTGGCATCATGGCACGCGCTGTGCGTGGCGATTCGATGCCGATGAGCGAGTCCTGTGCACTCGACGAACTCACCAAGCGCGAACGCGAGGTCTTCCAACTCCTGGCGCTCGGCAAGGCCAACAAGGAAGTGGCGGCGATGTTGTCTCTGTCCGTTGGCACGGTGAAGAAGCACCGTGAGAACTTGCAGCGCAAACTCGACTGCCACTCGCCGGCCGACATCGCGCGCCTCGCGATTCGCGAAGGCCTTCTCGGCGCCTAGCGAGGATCCTGCTCGGCGCCCAGCGACGCCGCGAGTCGGCGCGAGTCGGCGCGCGCGAGCCGCCGCCTGAATTGGCGGTCCGACAGCAGGTCGCCGCATGGCTCGGTGCTGGCTGGTTGGTCTGCGACTCGCTTCGCTGGCACAGGATTCCGGCGCCTGGCTGCGACTTGCGCGGCGGTGCCGTGGATCGTCGCGTGTGAGGGTCCCTTGCGGTCCCTGCTCGCCCACGCGGGTGCGTAGGCGAGCGCCGGAGGCCACCAGGTTCCTGGCCGCGAGCCTTGAGCCAAGCGAGGTCACGCGGGGACTTGGCGTCGGCGGCATTCGGCCCGGTCGATGGGGCCGCGCTCGGTCGGGCGCTGCGGTTCGGACCGGCGACGGCCGGATCGCAGGAGTCGCGCAGTTGCAGGTGACGACTGCGGCGGGCACCATCGGCAGCCGCGGCCCAGATGCGCCGCGACAAGGTCCATGGAACTCGAGCCTGCAGGCATCATCCCGCCCGACGACGATCCCGTGTTGGGGCGCCATCCGGCGGTTGCACGGGTTGAGTCCGCACTGGACGCCGGGCGCGACGAGGAAGCGCTCGAGCTGGCCGAGAAGGCCCTCGCCGCCGGCGAAGGCGATCGGCTCGATCTGCTGTATCTTGCGGGCGATGCCATGCTGGCTCTGGGGCGTGCGCGCGACGCCGAGGCCCGCTTTCGTGCGGTCCTGGCTGTGGACGGGGGGTGCCCGACCTCGCGTTGCTGGCTCGCAATGGCGCTCTTTCGACAGTGCCGGTTCGAGGAGTCGATGGTCGAGTGCGACCAGTCCCTTGCGAATGCGCAGGCGCCGATCGATGCCCATGTAGTTCGCGGGTTGTTGCTCGAACGCCGCGAGGATTTCGCCGGCGCCGATGCGTGCTTTGCCCACGCCGCTGATGCCGATCCTGATCGCTTCCAGACGCCGGTTCGGCTGTCGCGGCGGGAGTTCGATGTGCAGGTGCGCCTTTCGGCGCGACGGCTGCCGCGGCAGTTTCGGCGGCATTTGGACCGTGTGCCTGTGATCGTGCAGGACTTGCCGGCGCTCGAGCTTCTGCGCGGCGGTGGTGACGATCTTGATCCGGAGCTACTCGGGTTGTTCGACGGGACGCCGCTGCCGGACACCGGCGGCGCGCTGGAGTTGCGGCCGAACTACATCTACTTGTTCCAGCGAAATCTCGAGCGGATCGCTCGCGATCGGGAGGACTTGATCGAGCAGGTCTCGATCACGCTGTACCACGAACTCGGTCACTACCTTGGGCTCGACGAAGACGACCTCGACGAGATGGGGCTCGGCTGATCGGAGTCATCCCTGCGGTGGCGTCGCCCCGAGACTTGTTCTACGGCTTTGCACGCGTCCACCGCGGACCGTGAGGACAAACGTGACCGGTCCATCGTTGCAGAGTGTCACCGCCATCTTGGCGCCGAACACGCCCGTGGCGACCGATAGGCCGAGCTTCTGCAGTCCGTTGGCAACCTGCAGGTAGAGCGCTTCTGCGCGCGTCGGGTCCTCAGCTGCGGTGAAGCTCGGGCGGTTTCCATCCGCGAGTTCTGCTGCCAAGGTGAACTGGCTGATGACGAGCAGGCTGCCACCGCTCTCGGCGCACGTCGCATCCATCGGGGTGCGGCCGGGAAAGCAGCGCAGTTTCGCAAGCTTCTGGGCCGTGGCGTCAGCGTCGGCTTCGTTGTCGCCGCGTTCGACGCCCACGAGCAGCATGAGTCCGGCGCCAATCGCTCCGACTTCGCGGTCCTCGACGCGGACGCTGGCGTGCTGGACTCGTTGGACGACTGTGATCATGAGCGCAGCACGATGCGGCGTGAGCATGCCGGCCGCCGGCGCCATGTAAAGGCACCGGCGGCGCCGCGCGATCAGGTCGCGCGGATGGGCACGCGCACCGGCTGCGGCTTCTCGTGCTTCTGCACGGTGATGGTGAGCACGCCGTGCTCGAGCTTGGCATCGACGCTGGCGCAGTTCGCCGTTTCGGGCAGCACGATCGTCCGTGCGCGCTTGCCAAAGCGCTGCTCGCGGCGGTGCCAGCGCAGTCCTTCGGGCTGGTCTGCCAGCTTTCGTTCGGCGCTGATCTTCAGATTGCGGTCGTGGATCTCGATCGTCACGTCCTGCTCGGCGATGCCGGGCAGCTCCAGCGACAACACCAAAGTCGTCGCGGTCTCGGCGATGTCGGTAGCCGGTGCAGTGGCACCTGGGAACGCCTCGGGAAGCGTGTCGGCGAAGAACGAGTCCATCAGGCCGGCAAGAGGGTGGCGGGCGGTGGCAAGAGGGTGTTGGTTCATGGCTAGCTCCTATTCAGGTTGGATGCCCGCCGGTAGGCAAGGGGCGTGCCGGAATGGCGTGATGGAGCGAAGTGCCTTAAATGCAGTAGTTAAGGCTCGATATCTCGATCGCGTCCATGCTCGGAAGCTGCCATTTTGGATGGCGACTGCCAGAATGGCTTAGAGCTGTCGGGGCCCCAGCTCGCGCCAAAGCCAGCGTCGGTCCAGGCGAGCGCACGCCTTGCGCGCGGCCTTCCCTGCATCTTGGTAGGAAGCATGGCTCAGGGTTGCAAGCGAGCCAAACAGTGCGGCGGCTCGCGGCCTCGCAGGCTCTGCGCTCGGCGGTTCGATCAGCAACAGCAGGCGATCGACCTCGGCGGTGTGGTCGCAGAGCGCCCCCATTTTGACCAGCGCCTGGTCGACGCGGCCTCGTGCGCGGTTGCCCAGTGAGGGCACAGTCGGGGCGAGTTCCTGGCACAGGATACGCAAGCGCTTCGTCGCGAGTCGCAGCTCGTGGACCTGGTTGATGGGCGGGTCCTCGCCAAGTTCGCGCAGCAACTTGCGCACGTGGCGTGCGGCACGCCGTCGCGCGATCGCCGCGCTGGCGGCGGGCAGCGCGCTTTCGCTCGGCTCGAACTCACCGCCTTCGCACAAGATTCCGAGCTGGGCGAGTTCCTGGAGATGGGACTCGCCGCGCAAGTGCTCACGAACACTCGCCAGCGCGCCCTCGCGGGTTCTCCCCAGCATGTCCGTCAATCGGTCCATCTCGGCGCGCAACGCCGACGGGACGCGATTCAGCAGCCGCGGCAGTCGTTGCAATTGGACGTCGCAGGCGCGTACCTCCGCGCAAGCGCGGTGCAGCGAGATCACTGCCTGCTTCGCCCGCACGAGCGCCTCTGGATGGAACAGTGAGCGGAACGCGCCAAAGAGCACTCGCAAGCGGCGCAGGCTTACCCGGAGCGCGTGCACGTCCGTGGGGGCGCCGCTGCCTCGCACCGCCGCTTCGTGTTGACGGAGCGCTTCGTACGAACGGCGCAGAACCACCGCGAGCAGGGTGCCGAGCGTGCGCGGCGGCGTATCGTCGTCGTGCGGCTCGGGCAGCAGCGCAAGCACACGCAGCGAGTGGGTCAGCTTGTCATCGATGGCGGGCTCGACGGGCAGGATCGCCAACACTTGCTCGATCGCGCGGTGGCACGCAGGCAGGTCGGCGTGCACTTCGAGTTCGATCTCGAAGAATGACGTCGAGCGGCCGTTCACGTCGGCAGTGACTCGGTCGACGGCGAACTCGCCGATCGACGTGCCGCCGTGGGCCAGCGCCAAGCGCTCGCGCTCGACGTGCAACTCGACCATGGGACGCAACGGGCGGTCCAGCGAGAATGGCTCGATGGCATCGCGCAAGCGCTCGGGTAGTGCCTGCGCGCAGGATGGAAGCGCGGTTCCTTGCCACGGCGCCTCGATCTCGGTGCGCACGTGCAACGCGCCTTCGCGTTTTCCGCGGCGCTTGTAGCAGAGTACTCCGTCGTCCTCGCTGCGCCGCAGTCGAAGGCCGATCCCCCGTCGCAGCAAACACTGGCGGTCGTCGT
Source organism: Singulisphaera sp. GP187 (assembly GCA_945871815.1). Taxonomy (GTDB): domain Bacteria; phylum Planctomycetota; class UBA1135; order UBA1135; family UBA2386; genus SXPK01. The sequence continues at coordinate 9,290 of CAMBXM010000013.1, read as the reverse complement.
CGAGGTAGACATCGCGGTGCTGCCCGCTGCCCATGGGGGCGAGCTCGAAACCGCTGTCACGGAGCGCGTCTACGAGAGCTTCGGCGCGGATTGCGATCGCTGCGCGCAGCTTGAACTCGAGCTCGCGCTCCGGTTGACGTTCCTGGTTCATGGTCGCAACAACACGACTTCCTTGCCGAAGAGCTGTTGGAACAGCTCGCTCTTCTCGGCGACAGCCTGTCGCTCGAGGGTGAGTTGACTGTGCTGGCCCGGGGCGAGTCTTGGCAACAGCTCGACACGGTTCTCGGCAAAGCGGACCGAGATCGTGCGCACGAGGCCGGCGTGTTGGCGGTCGAGCGCGTCTGCGAGTCGCAGCAATGAGGCGAGTCGTTCGACGGAGCTGCGGTCGCGGCGACGCAGCCGTGAGTAGGCTTCATGTTCGCGGTTTGGTGGCGAGCGACGGTGGTACCGAGCGAGCAGGGCGACGAAGCGCCGTTCGTCGTCGGCGAGGCCGACGATGTCGCTCGACTCGATCAGATACTGCGAGTGCTTGTGGTGTCCGTCGTTGTTGACCGCGACGCCGATGTCGTGGAGCAGCGCGGCGGCCTCGAGCAAGACTCGTGCTCGTGCATCGAGGCCATGCAGTTCGCGCATTTGATCGAACAGCTGGCGCGAGAGTTCGAGAACCGTCTCGGCGTGCTCGGTCTCGAAGTGGTAGCGCCGGCCGAGTGCCCGGCACGCCGACAAGACGGTCTCCACATGGGCTTCTGGCGCGAATGCGTCGAAGTGACCCGCTGCGAGTTCGGCGAGCAACCCGTCCTTGATGCCGACGCGAGGCACCAGCACGTGGCTGCAACCAGCGAGTTCGCCGATGCGGACGTAGACGACGCCAGCGGGCACGATCGTGTCGGCGCGATCCGCCTTGAGGCCGCGCTTTGCCATGCGTTCGTCATAGCTGAGCTCCGCCAGCGCCAGGACCTCGTTGCGGGCAGCGTCGAGCCGGCAGCTGTCGATGTCGCCCTGGCCCGGCTCTGGACCGACGAGGTCGCAGAGGCTCTCGATGTTGCCACCGACGGCGACGTAGCGGTCGATCCGCCCAGCGGCGAAATGGTCGCCAATGCGCCGTTCGAGGCCGCGCAGGTGGCGTTGCAGCAAGTCGACGAAGGTCTCGCCGGTGGCCTGTGCGTCGGGCAGCATCGACAGCAAGCGCAACGCGCCAAGGCGGTACGAGTCAGCCTCGACAACCTGACCGTTTTCGACCACGACGATCTCGACGCTGCCGCCGCCGACATCGACCAGCACCGAGCGACCGCGTTGCAAGTCGATGCGGGTTTCCACCGCGCGCGCCAAGAGCCATGCCTCCTGGGTCCCAGAAATCACCTCGATCTCGATGCCAGAGGCTGCGCGCACTCGATCGATCAACACGTCGCGATTTCGAGCTTCGCGCACCGCGGAGGTGGCGATCGCCCGAACCTGTTTGACTTCGAACCGGTCGCAGGTCGCTCGAAACCGGCGGAACGCATCCACGACGTTGGAGATCAGGGTCTCGGGTACCTGACCGCTCGCAAACACCTCCCGCCCGAGTCGGACCGGGAGGCGGTGGTTCTCGACGATCGTGGTGCCCGATGGGCCGACTTCAGCAACCAGCATGCGGATCGCGTTGGATCCCATGTCGACGATTCCAATGCGCGGTGGCACTGCCATGGTGGGTCAACGTAGCGAACAAACCGGCGCTGGCCACCGGTTGTTCGCCCACCGCGAACCGCCGGGCTGAACTGGGGAGCCAGCTTGCTACACTTCGCCGCCATGGCTGAGCGCCCCGAAGACCCGAAGGACCCGCTGCCGCTTTCCAGCACGCTGCACCACGTCAAGCAGGTGCAAGACGAGGTCGACGTCGATGTCCACTGGACCAATCTGCACACCAAGATGCAGAAGTGGATCGAGGATGCGGTTCGCCACGAGAACCTGCCGGCTGACCGGAGTCTGGATGACCTAGCGCAGGACGTGTTGTTGCAGATCTGCAAGGACATCGGCGAGTTCAAGATCGAACCCGGCGCGTCGTTTTCGGGCTGGGTCAAGACCGTTGCCAAGCGCAAGTTGCTCGACACCTGGCGCCGCGCCCGTACGACGAAGCGAGGCAAGGGCAAGCTGCGTCACCTCGGCGAGTTCGACGAAGAGGGGGGACGCGAGCATTTTGCCGACGAACGAAGCGAGCGACCCAGCATGTTGGTCCGCTACGACGAACTCAGTCGATCGATGCTGCAAGCGATGCAGAAGCTCAGCGACAAGCATCGCCGCGTGATCGAGCTGCGCATGTTCCAGGGCAAGGCCTACAGCGAGATCCTCGGCGAGCTCGGCTACACCAAGGAAGTCACGGTTCGGTCGCTCTACATGCGTGCCGTGCAGGAACTACAGGCATTGCTTCAGCCCTACGCGGACTGACGGGCCGGACGCTCTCGCCGACGAAGTCAGTCGTTGCGCGGCGTGCGTGGGCGTGTGTTCCGTTCGCCGGTGCTCTCGGTTTCGAGTTGCTGCAGCACTCGGTCGATCTCGGCGCGCAGTTGTGCCACCTCCCGGCGTTGCTCCCGGACCTTCGCCAGGATCTGGGCCCGGGCGGCCGCGTCGGCGCGAACTTCGGCCAGGGCGGTGTCACGTTCGCCTTCGGCATCGGCGGCGCGCGCCTCTGTTGCGACGCGCTGGCTTTCGAAATCGCGTCGGAGTGCGTCGGTGGCATTCGCATGTAACGTCCGCTGCTCGGACAACTGCTGCTCGAGCTTCGCCATGCGCGCCGTTGCGTCCTTCAGCGTTTCGGCTGTCCGCGCCTCCGCTGCAGTCAATGCGAGCCGCGCATCGTCGCGCTCCTTTTCAGCGGTGGACGCCTGCGTCTGTAGCGTCGTGCGCATCGTGTCGAGCTGTTGCTGTAGCACTACCAACGAGCGCGCGTTGGCCGATCGCTGATCCTCCAGCTGCTGTTCCAACCGTGTGAGACGTTCGGCGTCGCGGCTCTTCTGCTGCGCGTTGGCGGCCCGCTCCGCCGCGAGCTCCAGCTTCGCTTGTTCCGCTGCGACCGTCGCCGCCGCGGCGGTGTTCTGCAAGGTCTGCTCCTTCTCGGCGCTCGCTTGCTGAGCCGCCTTGCGCGCCAACTGCAGTTCGCGGACGGTCGCATCGACCCGCTGCAGACTTTGTTCGAGACGAGCCGCAGAGTTGGCGATCGCATCCAGAGGCTTGGTGACAGCCGGCGGCTGCCCGATGGTCTCGACGACGGCATTTTGCGCTGCGACCGGTGCGAGCGAGGTCAAGCTGAGGACGGAGGCGGCGATGGTGACGGCGCGGTGCAGATCCATGAGAGGCCGCGGATCCTACCGCGCGGCCGGCGTCGCGGGCCTTGTCGTTGCCTCGCCGGCTTCTGCAGTCCAGAATGACCCGCCATGTCGCTGCAGCGCTACGTCGGTGCCGCCTGGGCCTCGGTGCACGGCCCCACCGATCCCGTCCGCTTGTTGCGTTGGCTGTGCGAGGCCAAGTTCCATGGCTTGGTGCCCTCGCCGTCGCCGCGTCCGATTGCCTATGCAGCGATGGCGGATGCGGCAACCGACTACCCGATCGACTTCCCTGCCGTCCGCTGCAGTTCGATCCTCGCAGAACGGCCGACCACTGCCGGTCTTGCCTCGGCCAGGGAGGGCGATCTCCGCCTCGCCAAGCAGGCAGCGCAGCAAGGTGTCGCGCTTGCCGCCTCGGTGGCAACCCGGTGTGTCATCCTCGAGCCAGGTCTGGTCCCGGTAATGGGGGAGATCGAGCGCGAAGACCTCGGGGATCCATCGTACGACTGGACCAAGGAACGAGTCGAGGCCTTGGTCGCACGGCGCAAGGTCAGCCTGCCGCCGGCGCTCGATCGAGTCTGCCGTGCTGTTTTCGAGCTGGCTCGGGCGAACCCGGACTTCACCTTCTGCTTGACGCAGAGCCGCAGCGTGCTGGCGGTCGCAAGTGTCGAGGCGCTGCAGATGGTGTTCGAGGATCTCGGCGGCGTGCGCCTTGGTTACTGGCACGACGCGGCGATCGCGGCGCGCCGGGAACAGGTTCTTGGCGAGCCACAAGGTGCCTGGCTCGAGGCCTTCGCGGATCGCTGTGTCGGCTGCAGCCTCGGCGATGCGCGGCAAGAGGGTCTCTACCTGCCGCCAGGTTCCGGCGCTGTCGATTATCCTCTGCTTGCGTCCTATCTGAAGCCGGCCGGCAGAAGTGCAGTTGCTTGCCTGGAGCTCGATCCATCGGTGGCATCGGGCGAGTTGCCAGGGATGCGCGCCTGCCTCGACAAGTTCGGCCTGTAGGATTGCCCCTCCGTTGGTCGATCCCACAACACCCATGACTCCGCAAGCTGCAGAACACCGGGCCACGCAACTCCCCGGCCGCACCGAGGCCCTGCTCGCGTTGCTGCGCGGCAAGAAGCGGATGCTCGTGCTGACGCACAACAACCCCGACCCTGACTCTCTTGGCAGCAGTCTAGGGCTGCGCTATTTCGCGAACCTCGCCTGCCAAGTCGAGAGCGATTTCGCCCTGAGCGGCCGGATCTTGCGCGCGGAGAATCAGGAGATGGTGGCGCAGCTCGGGATCGTTATGACGCCACTCGAACGGATTCGACCGGGTGACTACGACTGCGTCGCGTTGGTCGATACCCAGCCGGGCTTCGGCCACACGATCGTGCCGCCAGGCTGCTCCGTCGACATCGTGATCGATCACCACCTTGGCGACGACCCGACCAAGATCGGCAACGAGCCGTTCCGCGACGTGCGCTGCGATGTCGGCGCCACGAGTTCCTTGGTCTCGACCTACTTCCGCGAGGCCGGTTTCGTGCCGAGCTGCGAAGTGGCAACCGCGCTGGCCTACGGCATCAAGACTGACACCGCGGACTTGTCGCGCAACGTCAGCGAACTCGACCTCCGCGCCTACGATTTCTTGTTCCCCTACGTCGATCGCCAGAAGCTCGTCGCGATCACGCGCCCGCAGTTGCCCGCGGCCTACTTCCAGACCCTGAAGGAAGCCCTGCACAAGGTGCGCCGCTACCAGCACGTCGCATTGTGCTCGCTGGGCCAGATCGGCAGCGTCGAGATGGTCGCCGAGGTAGCGGACCTCTTGCTGCGCATGGAGGGCATCCGAGCGGTGTTCTGCGGTGGCCTTGTCGACTGCAGCTACTACGTCTCGGTCCGCACAGAAATGAATGGTGACGCGTGGAAGCTGATCGCTGACGCGATGAAGGGCGAGAAGGGCACGTTTGGCGGCCATGGGTCGGTCGCCGGCGGCTCGATCCTGTTGCCCTGTGGCGACACCCGTACCCTGCGCCGTTTGGAGCGCCGCCTCGAACGCAACATCCTGCGGAGCGTCGGGGTCGAGGGTGCGAACGCGACGGGCCTCGGCGACATCGACGAGTGAGTTTGCACTGCCGAAGGTTCGCGTAAGCTCTTCGCCCTGTGACTCCTCGCGTCGTCGTGATCGGCGGACTCGATCCGTGCGGCGGAGCCGGCATCTCGGCTGATGCGCGCACACTGCTCGCGCACGGATGCGAGGCGCTGCCGGTGGCTGCCGTCATTGCGGTCCAGAACCGCTTCGGGATGCAGCGCGTCGAGGTGCTCGAGGAAGCTCTGGTGCTCGCCCAACTGCGCGCCGCGCTCGATGATGGTGGCATCGCGGCGGTGAAGACTGGCTTGCTAGGCTCGGCCTCCATGGTGCGCGCTGTGGCCCAATGGCTGCAGCGGTTTGCACCACCGGTCCCGGTGGTCGTCGATCCAGTGCTGTCCGCCACCGCGGGTGGCTATGCGTGCGCCGCCCAGGTTGCAGAGGCCTATCGCGAAACGCTGGCGCCACTCGCCGCGATGTTCACGCCCAACGAGCCCGAGCTCGTTGCCGTGCTCGCGGGCTCGCCGGTGCTCGCGCTGTTGGACGCTGGTTGCGCTGCCGTCCTGCACAAGGGTGGTCATGGGCCTGGCGACGTGCTCGTGGATCGGCTGTTGCGGTGCGGGGGTGAGCAGCAGTTTGCCCATCGGCGGATCGCAGTCGGGCCGGTGCACGGGACCGGCTGTGCGTTGGCGAGCGCGATCGCGGCACACCTGGCGCATGGGCGTCCTCTGGCGATGGCTGCCGAACGTGCAGTCGCTTGGCTGCAGCGGTGCCTTGCCACCCTGTCGCCGCTCGAGAATGCGTCGAGCGTGGGCTCGCTGCCGCGACCGCTGCCGATCCTCCACGCCGACGCGAGCTAGTGGGGCGACGTCCAGGTTCGCAGTCCACGTTGTCACACCGGCACTCCGTGGGCGTCGTAGCCGCGGGGTGGGCTACGACGCGAACATCGCCGCCATGATGGCCGCGTAGCGTTCGTGGACGACATGGCGCCGGATCTTCAAAGTCGGCGTCAAGAACCCGTTCTCGACGGTCAAGGGCTCGACCAGCACGCGGAACGCGCCGACGCGGTCGCAGGGGCGGAAGCCGTTGTCGCGCGTGATCAGACGCTCGATTTCCTTGCGCATCAGGTCCTGGATCGCTCGGCCGGTCAGGAGCCCGTGGCTCTCGTCCCAGGAGTTGCGCGGCACCCTTTGCTCGAGCACTTCCATCGATGGGACGATCAGGGCGCCGATGCTCTTTTGGTCTTGGCCGACGCAAACGACTTGCTCGATGAGCGGCGAGGTCTTGAGCACGGTTTCAACCGGCTCCGGTTCGACGTTCTCGCCGCTGGCCAAGACGATGGTGTCCTTGGCGCGGCCTGTGATCCACACGCGGCCTCGCGTGTCGACATGACCGAGGTCGCCGCTGTTGAACCAGCCCTTTGAGTCGAGCACTTCTGCCGTCTTCTGCGGGTTCTGGTAGTAGCCGCGCATGACTTGCGGGCCGCGGATCCACAACAAGCCCGTCTCGCCTGGCGGCATCACACGTCCCTCGGTGCTGCGTGCCACGATTTCGGTCCCTGGGAGCGGCGGGCCGATCGTGCCGGCGCAGTTCTGTTGCGGTAGACGAACCGAAGCAACGGGACTGGTCTCGGTCAGGCCATAGCCGTTCAGCAGTGGTAGACCGATGCCCAGCAGGGTCTCGTCGACGTGGCGCGGTAGCGAGCCGCCGCCACTCACGGCGAGGCGCAGGCGGCCGCCGGTGATCGCGAGCAGTCGCTTGCGTACCGAACCGAGCGCCAGCATCTGCAGATTGCCCAGCAGGGTGGCCCGCCCACCGCCATTCTCGCGGCACAGCGTCAAGGTGCGTCGCAGCATCTTGCCGCGCAGGCCATCCATCTTGAGCGCGTAGGCGATCAGGCTGTCATGAATCGTCTCCCAGATGCGGGGCACGGCAGCGAAGACCGTTGGGGCGACCTGCAGCAGGTCCTCCTTGATGTGGCGGCGATCGGTGTAGACCAGTTGGCCACCGGCCGCGAGCGCCAGGTAGTCCATGATGCGCTCGTACATGTGCCACGCTGGCAGCACGGACAAGAACGAGTCCTGCGCACTGATGTCGAGTACCTCGGTGATGGCCTGCACGTTCGCGAGAACGTTGCTGTGCGTCAGCATCACTCCCTTGGGGTCTGCAGTCGTTCCGCTCGTGTACACGATGGTCAGCAAGTCGTCGGGGCGGACCGCGCGTGCCGCATTGCGCACGAGATCGGGTGTGGCTTGGAGTCGGCGCCGACCCTGTTCCATCAGGTCGTGCAGACTGGTCACTCCCGGAATCGCTGTCGCTTGAGACATCGCGATCACGTGCTGCAGACCTGGCAATTGTGCACGCTTCTGCATCACGATCTGCGCCAGTCGATCGTCGTCGGTGAACACCGCGCGCGAACCAGAGTGACGCAGGATGAACTCGATCTCGGTTGGTGTCGTGTCGCTGCCGCGCGGGACGTCGACACCGCCGAACCAAATGGTGCCGAGGTCGGCGAGCAACCACTCGTAGCGGTTGTCCGCAAGGATCCCGATCCGGTCACCGCGCTGGAGGCCAAGGTTCAACAGGCCAGCGGCTACCAGCTCCGAGTCCTGCAGCAGGCGCCGGAAGGTGACCGGCTCCACCACTCGCGCCCGGCGGCGCGGAAGGAAGACCCGCTCCCCATGGGCGCGGACATGCCGGTCCAGCAACTCTGGAAAGGTCATCGCACCGCCCGTGTTGAGGCGGGTTGGTGTGGAGGGGGGGGGGACCCCCGAATCTCGTTCGTGTGCGCTCTTGACTTCCACGGCTTAGGTTTCTACAGATGTCCGCCCTTGACCGCGGGGTCAACGGTGCGAGACCGAAAAGCGCACGGTTCCTGCGGTTCTGATCCTTGTCAGTTCGCTGCGAGTCCCCAGATCTTCGAGATCCGTTCTTGGCGATCCGTGAGGGCTCACCTCGGTGCGGGTGTAGCTCAGTGGTAGAGCGTCACGTTGCCAACGTGAATGTCGAGAGTTCGAATCTCTTCACCCGCTCCAGTTTCTCGCCGTAGGCGAGAAACTGGGGGTTTCCGGCGAAAGCTAGGGCACCGACGGGGCGGCGAGGGGAGCCATCCGGCCCATACGCTTTCGCCGAGGGCGCGCTGCGCGCGCGGGACGAACGAACGCAGCCGGCGGAGGCCCGGCGCGGCGCTTTGCGCGCGCAGAGAGGCGGCAGAGAGGCGGAGGCGCGGCGCTTTGCGCGCGAGGAACGGCGGGGCGGGTCTGAGGTGGCGGACGAACTCGGGGGGTGGGATGGGAGTTGGCCTTTTCTGGGACTGACTGGGTCCGCGGATCGGGCCCTTGGGTCGAGGCTCGATCCACGCTCGGGCGGTGCTAGGCTGACCGCGGGCGCCCGTAGCTCAGCTGGATAGAGCACCGCTTTCCTAAAGCGGGGGTCACAGGTTCGACTCCTGTCGGGCGTACCAACTTCGCTGCAGCGCGTGAGCGCGAGACGGGTGGTGCCGAGCAGTGGGGGCGTCGCGCTATGCTGCAGCGTCTCGATGGTGCACCACACCCGGATGCTGCGCGCGTGGCGAGACCGTTGCCATGCATTGGCGTCGCTCGGCGACACGAACCAGCTACGCGGTGCCGCTGCCGCCATGCGCTGCGCGCGTACGCTGCGCATCTTGCGCGAACTGGACGGGATCGCGTTCGAGAGTCTGCTCGAAGTAGGCGGTGGCGACGGCCGTCTCTCGCACCTGATCCGTTCGCTGTTCGGCGTGCGGGCCGTGTCGACGGACTTGTCGCTGGAGGCCTGCCTTCGTGCGCGCGAACGATTTGGGGTTGCGGCGGCCGCGGTGCAGGCTTCGAGCCTTCCATGCGTCGACAACGCGTTTGACGCTGTCGTCTGCAACGGGATCGAAGGCGAGCGGTATCCAGTCGAGGCGA
>CAMBXM010000012.1 GCA_945871815.1 Singulisphaera sp. GP187 | reverse complement strand
CGACTGAGCCAGCGATCCTGCTTTACACCAGTGGCAGCACAGGTCTCAGCAAAGGCGTGATCCAGGACCACCAGAATCTGCGGCGTGGCGCGGCAATCGTCGCCAACTACCTGCAGCTGTCTTCGGTCGATCACATCCTCGCCGTGTTGCCGTTCAGCTTTGACTACGGGCTCAACCAACTGCTGTCGGCGTTGCACGCCGGTTGCCGGGTCACCGCCGCGGACTTTCTCGGGCTCGGCGAACTCGCGGCGTTGCTGCAGACGGTGCGTCCGACCGGACTCGCCGGCGTGCCGTCGCTGTGGCACGAGGTCGCGCGTGGGTTGCAGTCCGGTGCGCTGCTGGACCGAGGCGGCCAGAGTCTGCGCTACATCACCAACAGCGGCGGCCATCTCGCGATCGACGATCTGCGCACGATCCGCGCGACCTGGCCGCAGCTGGCCATTTTCGCGATGTACGGGCTCACCGAGGCCTTTCGCAGCGCCTTCCTGGACCCCGCGGAAATCGATGCGCATCCGACGAGCTTTGGCCGGGCGCTGCCGAGCGTCGAACTCCTGCTCGTCGATCCCGACACCGGCGTCGTGCTGCAAGGCCCCGCAACCGGCGAGTTGGTGCACGCCGGCGCCCTCGTCGCGCGCGGCTACTGGAATCGACCGGAAGCGACCAAGGAGCGCTTCCGGCCCGACCCGCGCGGCACCGGCGAGACCGTGGTCTACAGCGGCGACCTGGTGCGTCGCGACGAGGCCGGAAGGTTGTACTTCGTGGCTCGGCGCGACCGCATGTTGAAGGTCCAAGGGCATCGCATCTCCCCCGACGAAGTTGCGCAGGCGCTGCAGGGCTGGGCTGGCGTCGGCGAGGTCGCGGTGTGGGGTCGCGATGGGGGCGCACAGGGCCATCGCATCGTCGTTGCTGTCGCCGGGGATCCGCGCGATCCGGAGCTGAAGCAACGGATCCTGCGCCAGTGTCGTTCGCGGCTGCCGACCTACATGGTGCCCGCCGTCGTGCGCGTTCTCGACGCACTGCCGCATACGCAGAATGGCAAGATCGACGTCAAGAAACTGGAACGCGAGGATCCATGCACCGACACCGCCTGATCGCTCTGCTCGAACGCTACGCGCACGGCCCGCAACAAAACGCGGCGGTGGCGGCGCGCTTTCTCGACTTCGTCGGTGCGCACGACGACTGCCTGCTGCGCCAGTGCGTGCCGGGTCACATCACGGCGTCGGCGTGGATCTGGTCGCCGGATCATCGCACCTGTCTGCTGACCCACCATCGCAAGCTCGATCGCTGGCTGCAGCTTGGTGGTCACGTCGATGGCGAGGGGTCGGTGCAGTTGGCCGCGCTGCGTGAGGCGCAGGAGGAGTCGGGAATGGAGCGCTTCCAGTTGCTCTCGCCCGGCGGCCGCCTCGCAGCGCTCGACCTCGACGTGCACACCATTCCCGCGCACAAGGATGAGCCAGAGCATCTGCACTGGGATGTTCGCTTTCTGCTGCGCGCCGAACCGTTGCAAGAACTGGTGCTGTCGGCGGAATCGAAGGCGCTGCGTTGGTTGCCGCGCCAAGAGCTCTTGACCTGCGTCAGCGAAGAGAGCGTGGTGCGGCTCGAACGTCACGCCGCCGAGTGGGAGCAACGCCGCGGTGCCGACGCGCTCGCCGCCTGTCCGCTGCCGCAATGACGCGAGGGTTCATCGTTGCACCGTCGCGCCTGCGCGCACTTCTTGCCACAATCCTCGCGATGGTGTTGTTCCGGTTGTTGCGGGTGCGCGTGCTGCTGGTTGCGCTCGTCGCCATCCTGCTGGCACTCTGCGGCCGTGGTCTCGGACTGTGGTCTTCGGGGGCAGCGACGCCGCCCGACAGCCCAGTGCCCGACAGCCCAGTGCCCGCGGACCGCGAGCTCGCGGCGAGCCCCGGAGCCCAACTCGCGCCGATCCCGACGCCGACGCCAAGGACCCCCGACGAGCCGCCGCCAACCAGTGCTGCGGCGGTCGTGCCGGCCCCCGAGGTGACGGTGCTGGCGGTTGCGCCCGCGCCTGCTGCCGAGTCCGCGATCGAGACCGCCGCCGCCGCTGGAGTCGAGAGCGACCGCTTGGGGGCGCGCCTCGCACTGGCGCGCGCTGCCGCCGTCGACGGGCGTCTTGGTGCCGCGATGGAGTTGCTCGACGGCGTCGAACTGGCAGTTGCCGAAGAACTGCGAGGGAGCCTCTCAAAGCAACTCGAACGCGGCCTCACCGAGTTCGACCGGCACGTGCGCAGCGGTGCCTTTCACGCCGCCGTTGCCCTGCTCGAACACTGGGCGCCGCGCCACGAGACCTGCGTCGCAGCCGCACTGTTGCAGTGCACAAAGGCCCGCGGCTGGCCGTCGCTACACGACGTCAGCAGCGACACGGTGCCTCCTCCCGTGACCAGCATCGAGCCGCCGCCAGCGCCGCAACTGCAGGGGCGGCTCGTGCGGTGCCCGTCGCGCGACGCCGCGCCTCTGGCACGTGTGCGAGTGCTCGCTCAAAACGGCCAACGAGCCACGTTGCGCGTGGTCTCGCCGCAGGGGGTCACCTTTCCGTCGTTGCCGGCATGGCAGCTCGAACCCGAAGCGCCCACCGCTCTGGACGCGACCGAGCTCGGTCTGGCCGCCTACGCCGACGGTGGCCAGCTCGCCGCGCGGGTGTGGTGCGCCATCGCGTTGGCCCGGAGCGAACAACCGTCGCCACGTCTGCGCTCGCTGCAGGCGCTACTACCGTGAGATTCCGATGACCGCACCTTCCGCTTCCATGACTCCTGCTCGGCCCAAGGTCGTGATCCTCGGCGGCGGCTTCGCGGGCCTCTCCGCCGCGCGCGCGCTGCGGTCGGCGCCGGTCGACCTGACGCTGATCGATCGGCGCAATCACCACCTGTTCCAGCCGCTGCTGTACCAGGTCGCGACGGCCGCGCTCAATCCAGGCGACATCGCCTACCCGATTCGCTCCGTCCTGCGCAATCAGGCCAACGCGCGCACGATTCTGGCCCGCGCCGATCGCATCGATTTGCAGGACCGCCTCGTCATCCTCAAGGACGGCGACGAGATCCCGTTCGACTACCTGATCGTCGCGACGGGCGCGACGCACAGCTACTTTGGTCACGATGACTGGGAGCCCTGGGCTCCGGGACTCAAGACCATCGAGGACGCTCTCGAGATCCGCCGCCGCGTCCTGTCGGCCTACGAGGCCGCAGAGCGCGAGCCAGATCCCGAGCGCGTGCGCACCCTCCTTACCTTCGTCGTGGTGGGCGCTGGGCCAACGGGCGTCGAGCTTGCCGGCGCACTGATGGAGATCGGTCGCGAGACGGTGGCCAAGGACTACCGCTCGTTCGATCCCCGCAGCCTGCGGGTGGTGTTGATCGAGGGCAACGAGCGCGTGCTGCCACCGTTCTCGCCGCGCATGTCGAAGATCGCGCACGCCGCGCTCGAGAAGATGGGGGTCGAGGTGCGCACGGGAGCGCAGGTCACAGGCATCGACAAGGACGGCGTGCTCGTCGGCAGCGAGCGCATCGCGGCGCGGGTGGTGCTGTGGGCGGCTGGTGTGGCGGCGTCGCCGCTCGGCAAGACGCTTGGCTCGGCAACGGACCGTGCCGGTCGTGTCGTGGTGCAACCGGATCTGAGCATCGAGGGCAATGCGCGCGTGTTCGTGACCGGCGACTTGATGAGCTTGCAGCAGGACGGCAAGCCGGTTCCTGGTGTGGCGCCGGCGGCGATCCAAGCCGGGCGCGCGGCCGGCAAGAACGTCGAGCGCCTCGTTCTTGGTCAGGCCACGAAGCCATTCCGCTACCGCGACAAGGGTTCGCTGGCGACGATCGGCCGCGCCGCCGCGGTCGGACGCATCGGGCAAATGGAGGCCTCTGGCTTCTTGGCGTGGTGGATGTGGTGGTTTGTTCACATCGCCTACCTGATCGGCTTCCGCAACCGCCTCGTCTGCATGATGGGTTGGGCGTGGCAATACTTCGCCTTCGCCCGCGGTGCGCGGTTGATCACGGGTCGTGCCTGGGAGCCGGTGCAGAACTCGATCAAGCACTGATCGTTGATGACCAACCCGCCGGCAGCGCTCGAAGTCCGCGACCTTGCGTTTGGCTATGGACCGCGCGCGGTGGTGCGTTCGGTGTCGATGTCCTTGCAGGCGGGTGACTGCTACGGGTTCCTTGGTCACAACGGCGCTGGCAAGACCACCGTGCTGCGCCTGTGTCTGTCGCTGCTGCAACCGTCGAGTGGCACGATCTCGATCCACGGCTTCGATGTGCAACGGGACCCGCGCGGCGCGCGGTCGATGGTGGGTGCCCTGATCGAGCGACCCGGGTTCCATCCGCACGCAACGGCACTGCAGAACCTCGCCTTGCTCGCTCGTCTCCAAGGAATGGACCGTGCGCGGGCCCGGGTCGACGCCTGGCGGGTGCTCGACCTGTTGTCGCTGCACGATGACGCGCTGCGGCCGGTGGCTTCGTTCTCGCTCGGAATGCGGCAGCGTCTTGGCATCGCGCAGGCGTTGCTCGGGGCGCCGCGCCTGTTGTTGCTCGACGAACCGATCAATGGGCTCGATCCCGAAGGCATCGCCGCCGTGCGCGGGTTGTTGCGCCGGCTTGCACGCGAGGACCACATCGGCGTGCTGTTGTCGAGCCACCAATTGCAGGAGCTCGAAGGCCTGTGCACACGAATCGGCGTGTTGCGCGAAGGGGCGATCGTGCTCGAGGGCAGCCTCGAAGAGCTGCAGCAGGGCGTGCCGCGGCGGATGGTGGTGCAGGGACCGGATCTGAGTCTCTTCGCAGGACGGCTGGCGCAGCTCTCGCTCCCCTCCGAACGCGACGGCGATCGTCTGCTGTTCGATCTCGGGACGATGCGCGCTGGTCAGGTGGCACGGGAGCTGGCCGCGGTCGGTGAGATCTCGAGCTTTGCGCCGGAGATCGTGACCTTGGAGTCCATCTATCTGCGCGCGACGCGAGGTGCTCCCGTGTCGGCGACCGCGGTTGCGACAACCGTGGCGGCGGCCCCGGCGAGCCGTTCGCCATCGGCGGCGCCTCTAAGCTCTGGTCGACCTCGCTGCCGCGCACTCGCGCACGAACTGCGAGCTCTGTGCCTGCGCAAGTCGACCAAGTGGCTGGTCGTAGCTCCCCTGGTGGTCGCCACCGTCAGTGCCTTTGCCTATCAGGGCCGGGTGCAAGCGGCGCTGGCACTGGTCGCCAACAAGGAGCGGTTCAGTGCGGATTCGGGCAGCGGGCACCTGCTCGCCGTGCACGCGCTGCAGACAGCGATACCGGTGTTGTTGCTGGTCGTGGTTTGGCTTGGCAGCCAGACGATCGCCGCGGACTTGCAACGTGACACGCTGCGCAACTCGCTGGTGCGCTCGGTCACGCGCCTCGACATCTTGCTCGGCAAGCTGCTGGCGGTGTCGGTGTTCGCGGCGGTTGGTTGGGTCGCATTGGCGACCACGGCGATCGCGCTCGGCCACAGCCTGTTCGGGCTTGCTGACTTGGAAGAAGTGACGCGCAACGGCGACCGGCAAGTGCTGGCGCGCGTCGACGATGTGGCTCCGGTCTTCTGGGCGGCGGTCGTGAACTCGATGCTGCCGCTGCTTGCTGCGGCCGCATTGGCGCTGCTCGCTTCGGCCGTCGCCAAGCGCTCGGCGCGAGCGCTGCTGCTGGCGTTGGTCTGCGTTCTCGGGCCGGAGTTCGTGCAGCCGTTCGTGAAGGGGCACGAGGGCTGGCTGCTGACGAGCCACTTGCCGACGCCGCTGCGCGACGATTCGTCCCTGCGCTACGCCGCCGCCATCGCTCGCGGGGCCGCGGATGCCGATTGGGCCTATGAGTCGTTGTCCGTGTGGGCCCCCGTGTCGTTGACCGCCCTGGCCGTGGCGGCCGCTGCGCTCTTGTTCCACCGCCTCCGTGTCCCGTGAGTCGTCCCATGCGCCAAGCTCTTGCTCTTCTGTTGGTCGTGCCGCTATGCGCGTGCAGTTGGAGCCGCGAACTGCCAGTCGCGCCACCGCCGCTTGCGGACATGGAGGAGCCGCTCGAATTGCGGCGCGAACCTGACGACGAGGCGCAGCGCACGACCTTGCCAACCGGAGCGTTCTCGGGACTCGTGGTCGAGGACGCGCGCGACACGCTGGCGGCAAAGCTCGACGAACCAAGCCAGCTGCGAGTGGCGGCGGTGGTCGAGAACTCGCCGGCGATGGCGGCTGGGTTCCAGGTCGACGACGTGCTCGTCGAGGCGACCATCGGCAACGCCGCGCCACAGTCGTTGCTGCGGACCAGCGAGTGGCGGCAGCTCGAACTCACGACGGCACCGGGTACGGAAGTGACCTTGCTCGTCGATCGCGCTGGGCGCGACGCCAAGGGCACGATGGTGTTGGCTACGCGGGTGCGCGCGCCGCAGCGGATCGCGACCGAGACGTTTCGCGAAGAGGATCGCGTTGGCGTGGTGTTTCGCACCGCCACCGAGGTCGAGGCGCGTGCCGCTGGACTGGCACCCGGAGGTGGTGCGGTAGTCATCGGGTTGTCGCGATCGAGCCCCTGGCGCGGCTGCGGCATTCGCTTCCTCGACGTCCTCGTGGCGATCGACGGCCGACCTCTTTTGCATCCGCAGGACCTGCTGAACGCGCTGCGCGAGCCACTTCGCGAGTCGGTGCAGTTGTCGGTGGTTCGGGACGCTGTGACCTCGACGGTCGAGGCGCCGTTGTCGCAGCGTGCACGCGCGACACGCGAGTTCTCCGTACCGTTGGTGTTCAGCTACGAGAATGACCGCGGCGCCAGTGAGTGGTCGGCGGTTCTCGGCCTGTTCCACTATCGCGGTACGAACGCGGCGTGGCGCTTTCGACTGTTGTGGCTGATCCGCTTTGGCAGAGGCGACGAAGACCGATTGCTGGAGAGCGGCTCGTGAACGTCCCGCATTGGCTGGCGGCGCTCGCTCTCGGCTCCGTGCCTTGTGCTGGAATGGCCGCGCAGACCGCGCCGTCGCGCGAACCGCTCCAGATCGACAAGCCGATGGAGTTCGTCCGCTACCTGTTCTGTGATGTTGACGGTGACGGCCGTACGGACCTCACCGCGGTCTGTGCCGGGCAGAACCGGCGCGAGTTGCGCACCTTTTTGCGGCGAGCAACCGAGCCACAGTTTGGCGGCGCACCGTCGATCATGATTCTCGACAAGGACGTGGTCGCCTTTGCGTTCGTGCAATCGGCGGCGCTCGCGCCTCGAACTCTCGTGCTGTTCACGCCCGAGCGCGCGATCGCCGTGCAAGCCACCAGCGACGGGGCGCCGTCCTACGCGGCACTGTTCGCGCATCAGCTCGTGTGGCCAGCTGCCGATCCGACCGACTGTGTGCCGCTGCAGTCGTGGGTCACGGACCTCGATGGCGATGGGCGTGAGGATGTCGTCGTGCCGGAGCCCGACGGTGCTCGGGTGGTCTTGCAGCAAGCCTCGACGGGAGGGTGCGCCTTTGCGGTGGCCGCGCAGTGGCAACTGCCGCCGAGGATCGACCGGCTGGCTGGGCGCTCTGGCGGGTCAGGGCGTTCGTCCGGAACGATCAATCTGCGATTGCGCAGCGATGACCAAGTTGGCGAGGAGGACTCGCGCGACCGCGGCCCGTTGGTCGAGGTGCGCGCGCGGACGCCGACGATTCAGTTTCTCGACCTCGATGGTGACCGCCGCCTGGATGGCTGGTGCGTGCGCAACGAGGCGATCTGGTGGTGGCCCCAGACGTCCCCCGGCCACTTCGCGGCGACCGCTGTGCGGTGGCCGTTGCCGCTGCCCGAGGATCGCTTGCCGGTGTTCGATCCTGCCTTTGACGTGCAGTTGCACGACACCGATCGCGACGGGCGCGCCGACCTCGTGCTCACGACCTCGTCCCAACGCGACGGCGAAATCGAGGTGCGCATCGACTTGTATCGCCAGCAGGCCGAAGGCAACCCCTGGCGGGCCGGAGCCGACAGCAGACTGCGGCTGCAAACACTGGCAGCGCCACCGCAGCTTGCCGATGTCGATGGCGATGGCGTCTTGGACTTGGTCGCCATCACCTTGCGAACCGATCTGCTCGGCGCCTTGCAAGGCGGTGCTGCCGAGTTCGACGTCCAGAGCAATGTCTTCCGCGGCGACAGCGGGCGCTTTGTCGTGCCGGCGCTGTTGACCCAGAAGCTGTCGATGCAGCCGCGCGAGCGCCGTCGCGGCGGCGGTACGTTTGTGCGCGCGCTCGCCGGCGGAAGCGGCAAGCCGGGGTCGTTGCTGGTGCACGATGGCGCGTCATTGCAGTTGCGACCGCTGGTCCGCGATGGCAAGCGGCTCGAGCTCGGCGACCCTGAGTGGCGCGTGCCGGTCGGCGACGAGGAGTCGCCGGTCATGCCCACCGGGCAGGCGCCGGAACTGGTGGTCAGCGGCGGGCATGACGCGACCGTCGTGAGGTGGCGCTGATGCAACGGATGACGGCAATGGTGGTGCTGACGATCGGACTCAGCGCTGGTCCGTTGGGCGCCCAAGAGGTCGCGGCTCCGGAGCACAGGCTCGGGTCCCACGAGCCGAGCGCCCGGGTCTCGGGGGAGATGTTGACCGACACCAACGGCGACGGCACCTACGAGCTTCTGGTGCTGTTGCGCAGCGGTGAGGTGCAACGCTTCGCGCTGCGATCGGGAGGCTCGCTCCTGCTAACAGGCGTGCTGCAACTGCGCGACCCTAGCCACACGCTGCTCGCGTGCGGTGACTTGCTGCCGCCATCGGGCGTCGAGCTGATCGCGACCGAGCCGACCGGCACATTCGTGCTGGCGTGGCCCGCCGCGGACGGTGTAGCGCCTGCACCGCGCGCGATTGCTCGTCGCGCCCGCTGCGCCTTGCAGTTGTTCGCGCCGCAGTGGAGTCCGTTCGTGCAAGACCTGGATGGCGACGGCCTGCTCGACCTGCTGGTGCCATCCTTGCAAGGCTGCCAGCCGTGGCTGCAATCGCGCCCTGACGGCGAGGAACCGCTGTTTTCCGCGATGTCCCCGCTGCTGTTGCCGGTGCGCGTCGACGCCGACTGCGGTGGCGATAGCGCCACCGACGACCATCAAGGCGCCCTGGTTGTGCCGCGGGTCGAGACCCTCGATCTGAACGGCGACGGCAAGCCCGATCTGGTGACGCGGCAGGGTCAGCGGCATGCATTCCAACTCCAGGGCGGCGTCGGTCACTTCTTGCCCGCCATCGAAGTCGATCTCGAGCAGTTCGAGGACAGCACAGAGAAGGCCGCCGTCGCTCCGGGCTCGACCATCGTGCTCGGCGACAAGCAGATGCTCGAGCGCGGCGACGTCGATGGCGACGGCATCCCGGACTTCGTGATCGCGCACCGGCGGAAGATCTGGACCTTCGTGTCGAGCAGGAAGGGGCCGCAGTTCGACAAGGCGCGCACCCAGGCGGTCGCCGACGACGTGAGCGCCATGCTGGTCGTCGACCTCGACGAGGACGCGCGCTCCGATCTGTTGACCTTTCAGGTGCAACTGCCGAGCATCGGCTCACTGCTGCTCGGCTTGGTGCAGTCGATCGACATCGACGTTCGTGCCATCGGGTATCGGAGCGAGAAAGACGGTTTTGCCGCGCTGCCGGTTTGGCGCCGAACTGTGACGCTGCGGATTCCGTCGCTGTTGTCGTTGTTGAGCCGACAAGAAGAACTGGTCCAACGCTTTCTCGACATCCTCGACAAGGCGCGGCCGTTGGTCCGTGGCGCATTCACCGGCGCCGGACAGGACGACTTGGCGATGGTGGCGGCGAATGGCGCGTCGATCGAACTATTCGCGATGGCAAGTGCGCCGCGCGAACTGGCCTCGGCCAGCGGTCGACGCATGATGCGCACGCTGTTGTTCGAGGATCCAGACCCGGTGTTCGACCTCGACCGCATCTTCGGCGTGCTCTCGGGGATCCTGGATCAGCGTCGCAGCCGCCTGCGTGGGGATGCTGCTGTGGTGGGAACGGCAGCGCTCCGCGACCCGATCGCGTGGCGCGTGCAACGGTTGCTGGCGGCCAACCTCGATGGCCAAGATGGCGACGAGGTGCTCGTGATCTACGAGGGCGCGTTGGATCCGCTGCGCGTCGCCTACGACGTGCTGACGCTGCGTTGAGCGCGCAGGCCGCGCGGGTCCGCCGGCTGGCGAGTCCCGCGCGGGTGGCCGTCAGCGTTTCTTGGCGCCAGGCTTCTTGGTGGTCGACTTCTTGGCGCCGGGCTTCTTCGCTGCGGGCCTCTTCTGGGTGGGCTTCTTCACGATGGCCTTGCGGGCGATCGGCGGCTTGGCGATCGGCTTCTTGGTTGCCGACTTTTTCGCGGCTACCGGCTTCGGTGCAGGCTTCTTGGCGCCAGGTTTCCGGTTCGCAAGCGGTTTTGCTGCCGACTTCTTCGGCATCCCCTTGGCAGGCTTCTTCGTCGGCTGTTTGGCCTTTGCCATCGCCGTCGCTTTGGCCGGGGCCTTCCTGGCCGGCGTCGCGACGACCGCCTTCTTCTTGCCCGTAGTCCTAGCGATTGGTGCTTTGGCTGCTGGTGCTTTGACGACGGTGGTGGGCTTGGTCGCCTGCTGCGGCTTTGCGGCAGCCTTCGCCCTGGTGGTCGTTCCTTCGCCAACGAGCTTGCGCAGAACGGTCTGCAAGATGCCGCCGTTGCGGTAGTAGTCGACCTCGACTGGCGTATCGATGCGGCAGATGGTGGTGATCGTGCGGGTAGCGCCCGACTGCGGGTCCTGCAGCGTCACCTCGATGTTCTGACCCGGCTTGACGCTGTCATCGACCGCGAGCGAGAACACCTCGTTGCCCGTGATCTGCAAACTCTGGGCGTTCTCGCCGTCGCGGAACTGCAGGGGCAACACGCCCATCCCGACCAGATTGCTGCGATGGATGCGCTCGTAGCTCTCCGCCAGAACGAACCTGACGCCGAGGAGGAACGTGCCCTTGGCCGCCCAGTCGCGCGAGCTGCCGGTGCCGTACTCCTTGCCCGCGATCACGCACAGCGGCGTCTTCGACTCCTTGTAGCGCATGGCTGCGTCATAGACCGCGAGCGTCTCTCCGGTCGGCAGGTGCTTCGATAGGCCGCCTTCGGCCTCGCACATGAGATTGCGTAGGCGGATGTTGGCGAAGGTCCCGCGCGTCATCACGCGGTCGTTGCCGCGGCGAGCGCCGTAGCTGTTGAAGTCCGCAGGTTGCACGCCGTTGTCCATCAGGTAGCGCCCGGCGGGGCTGTCCTTCTTGATGTTGCCGGCGGGCGAGATGTGGTCGGTCGTGACTGAGTCGCCGAGCAGCAAGAGGCAGCGTGCGCCTGCAATCGACGCGATGCTGCCGGACTCGGGGCTCATCCCCAGGAAGAACGGCGGTTCTTGGACGTAGGTGCTCTTGCTGTTGAAGGCGAACAGGTCGCTCTTCGTTGCCTTGATCTTGCGCCACTGCGGGGGGCCTTGGTCGACGGCGCCGTACTCACGACGAAACGCCTCGGGTGACATGCTGCGGGCGATGGCGGTCTCGATCTCGGCGTTGGTCGGCCAGATGTCCTTCAAGAAGACCTTCAATCCGTTCTGGTCGAGGCCAAGAGGTTGGCGCTCGAGATCGATGTCGACGGTCCCCGCGAGCGCGTAGGCGACCACCAGTGGCGGCGACGCCAGGTAGTTGGCTTTGACGTCGGGGTTGACGCGACCTTCGAAGTTGCGGTTGCCGGACAGCACGGCGGCGGCAACGAGGTTCTTGCTGCGCACGGCATCGGCGACCGGTTGCGGCAGCGGGCCGCTGTTGCCGATGCACGTGGTGCAGCCGTAGCCGACGACGTGGAAGCCGATCTGTTCGAGCGACTCGAGCAGCCCGGCCTTCACGAGATAGTCGGTGACGACGCGCGATCCGGGCGCGAGTGAAGTCTTGACCCACGGCTTGCGCGTGAGCCCCTTGGCTGCTGCCTTTTGGGCCAGGAGACCCGCGCCGATCATGACCGACGGGTTGCTCGTGTTGGTGCACGAAGTGATCGCGGCGATGACGACCGAGCCGTGCTGGACGGTCGTGTTGCTGCCATCGTGGACCTGGGCTTTGGCGCCGATCTGGTCGGCAGGCAGGCCGAAACCACGCTGCTTCTGGTCCCTGGTCAGCGCCTGACGGAAGTCGCGCTGCATGTCGAAGAGTGGCACGCGGTCCTGCGGCCGTTTCGGGCCGGCGAGGCTCGGCACGACACTGCCGAGGTCGAGCGACAACCTGTGCGAGTACTGTGGGACCGGCGAGTCCGCGGTCCAGAACATGCCTTGAGCCTGGTAGTAGGCCCGAACGAGGTCGACGAGTTCTTGGTCGCGACCCGTGCGCGCGAGGAAGTCGCACGCCTTCTCATCGACGGGGAAGAAGCCCATCGTCGCGCCGTACTCCGGTGCCATGTTGGCGATCGTGGCGCGGTCGGCGAGCGACATATGCAGCGCACCCTTGCCGAAGAACTCGACGAACTTGCTGACGACGCCGTGCTTGCGCAAAGCCTGTGTGATCATCAGCACCAGGTCGGTCGCGGTGGCGCCTTCGGGCATCGTGCCGGTCAGTTCCATGCCGACCACCTCTGGCAGCAGCATGTAGGTGGGCTGGCCAAGCATCACGGCTTCGGCCTCGATGCCGCCGACGCCCCAGCCGAGCACGCCGAGCCCGTTGATCATCGTCGTGTGGCTGTCGGTGCCGACCAGCGAGTCCGGGTAGACGATCGTGTCGTTGCCGTCCTGTTTGCGCAGCACCACGGTGGCGAGGTACTCGAGGTTCACCTGGTGGACGATGCCCATGCCCGGCGGCACGGCGCGGAAGTTGGTCAGGGATTGCTGGCCCCACTTCAAGAACTCGTAGCGCTCCTGGTTGCGCTCAAACTCGAGCTTGAGGTTGTCGTCGAGCGCGGAGCTGGTGGCAAACGCGTCGACCTGCACCGAGTGGTCGATGACGAGGTCGCACGGCACCAGCGGGTTGATCTTCTTGGGGTCGCCGCCGAGGCGCTGCATCGCGGCGCGCATCGCCGCCAGATCGACGACGCACGGCACGCCGGTGAAGTCCTGCAACACCACGCGGCCCGGCAGGAATGGGATCTCAACGATCCCGGCCGTCTTGGGGCCGAAGCTGGCGATGTTGCGAACATCGGCCTCGGTCACGACGTAGCCGTCGACGTTGCGCAGCGCCTGCTCGAGCAGCACGCGAATCGAATAGGGCAGCAGTTGCATGCGGCCGAAGCCGCTGCGTTCGAGCGCCGGGAGAGAGAAGTACGAGAACGTGCGCTTGCCCACCTTCAGGCTGGCCCGCGCGCCGAACGGATTGGCGACCATGTGGTGCAGCGTTTCTATCGCCATTGGGATGTGCATGGAAGATCGGTGCGCCGCTCAAGGAGGCGGCCGAATGTGTCGATGGCATGGGCATGAACGCCACCTCCCCCTGGCTCCTCCTCCTGCCGCTGTTCGCGGCGTGCGCTTCGGCGCCCGTTCCCGACCTCGCCTTGAATGAAGAGCTCTACGTGGACACCGGCTATGAAACCAAGCTGCCGGGCGATCGGACGGTGTTTCTGGCGCCCCTCGCCGACGTCCGGGCGGAGGCCGTCAAAGTGCTCGAAGCCGCGGCCTACAACGGCTACCCGATTGCCTACGACAACGACGACCGCTGGCAGCGTCCGGTTGCCGAGATGGTCGATGAGATTGTGCGCCGCGAAATCGAGGCAAGCTATGTGTTCACCGAGGTGGTGACCGCTCCGGCCAAAGCCCAGATCGTGGTCGTCCCCAAGCTGACGTCGTTCACGACTGCCGGCATCGAAGAAGTCTCGGGCGGCCGGGCACTTGCCGACGTCGGGATCCAGCTACTGGTGTTCGGCCCAGCCGACGCCGCTGGCAAACGAGCCACGCTGCTCGATGAGACGTTCATCGATCGAAAGGTCAGCGAGGCGTCCTTCCGTACCGTGAGCCGCCATGTGCTGGCGGGCGTGTGCTTGCGAACCGTCGTCGTCAAAGTGCTACAAGCGCTCGACGCCAAGAACTTGGGGCGCGACGGCATGCCAGGGGTGCCAGAAACCCCGAACTACTCCGGCAACTGACGCGCGCCGCCTCCGGCACCAGAACATGACCGCACCCGTGACCGCCGGCGATCGATCCGCAGGGCGCGGCGCCGCTGCCGACGAGGGTAGTCTGGTGCTGCGATGGGTCGAGGCGCTTTCACCTTGGACCACCGCGACCCTGGTGGTCCTCGGGATCGTCGCGATGGCCGCCGCCGACTGGTGTAGCTCGGCGGACGTCGGCTTCACTCTTGGCTACTTGCTGCCCGTCGCGCTGGCGGCCTGGCGGCTCCCGCAGCCCTGGGTCTCGCTGACTGCCATTTCCTGTGCCGTCGCGTGGGCTCTGGTTCACTCGTGCGAAACGGACGGCCAGTTGGCTGCGGCGGTCGTCGCCGTGAACGTCGGCATGGAAGTGCTGGTGTTCTTGTCGTTCGGGCTGCTGTTGTCGACCTTGCGCCACCGCCTGTACCGGGAGCGCTGGCTCGCCAACACCGACGCCCTCACCGGCGTTGCCAACCGCCGCGCGTTCGAAAGCGAGCTGTTGCGCGAGATGGAACGCTGCCGACGCTTTCAGCAGCCGTTCACTCTCGCCTACCTCGACATCGATGGCTTCAAGCAGGTCAACGACCAGCTCGGGCACCGCGCGGGCGACGACTTGTTGCGCAGTCTGGCCCGCACTCTTCGGCAAGGCGTGCGCAGCGTCGATCTGGTCGCGCGTCTTGGTGGCGACGAGTTCGTGGTACTGATGCCGGCCACCGACGGCTTTGGTGCGCTGGTCGTCGTGCAGCGTTTGCAGCAGGAGATCGCAGACTTCTCGCGGATGTTCAACACCGGCGTCACCATTGGGTGCCTGACGGTGCTGCGCGAGCCGCCGCCGCTCGACGAACTCGTCGCGCGCGCCGACCGCTTGCTCTACGAGCAGAAGCAGAACGGGCGGGGCCGCGTCTGCCACCAGGTGCTACCGGAGCCGATGGCGGGGGCCTCGATGACCGGCAGCCGATCCGTTGCAGAGGCAGGGGCAAGCTCTGCCCCTGCAGTCGCGCCGCGCTGACGACCGGCTTCAGGAGTCCGATCCGGTGACGATCGCACGCGATTCCGCCAAGACGGCCGCAAAGATGCGGACCAACGACACGGCGCTGTAGCCATCGCCCGGATCCCGCGCGAGCTGTTGCAACATCGCGGCTTCGCGCCCGGGATCAATCAGCGGCAGGCCGTGCTCGCGCTTGTGGCGGGCGATTTCCCGACACAGGCTGGCGCGCTGTTGCAGCGTGTTGCGCAACTGCAGGTTCAGCGCGTCCATTGCGGCGCGCAAGCGGTGCAGTTCCGCGGTGGGGTCCACAGTCATTGCGGGGTGGGCAAAGGGGCGGAATACTAGCGCGCCCCCTTGGCCGCTCCTTTGCCCAAACCTGAAGTGCTCGCCCCGGCCGGTTCGCCGGAAGCTCTCGCCGCCGCGTTGCAGAGCGGCGCCGATGCCGTGTACTTCGGCTTGCAGGATGGTTTCAACGCGCGGGCTCGCGCCACCAACTTTGCGGTCAAGGACTTGCCCGCTGTCGTGGCCTCGATCCACCGGGCTGGAGCCCGTGCGTATGTGACTATGAACACGCTGGTGTTCGAGCCGGAGATCGAACACTGCGAACGGGTACTGCGGGCGTTGGCCGCGAGCGCGGTCGATGCGCTGATCGTGCAGGACCCAGCGGTGTGCTTGCTCGCGCGGCTCGTCTGCCCCGAACTCGAACTGCACGCAAGCACGCAGATGACGATCGCCAACGCCGAGGCCTGCGGGTTCGCGCAGCGTCTGGGCGTCACGCGCGTGGTCGTGCCGCGGGAGCTGTCCGTGCAAGAGATCGAGCTGTTCGCCGCTGGCACCAAGGTGGAGCTCGAAGTGTTCGTGCACGGCGCCCTCTGCGTATCGTGGAGCGGCCAGTGTCTCACTAGCGAAGCCTGGGGTGGCCGTTCGGCCAACCGCGGTCAGTGCGCGCAAAGCTGTCGCATGCCCTACACGTTGGTGGTTGACGGCGTGGAAAAGGATCTCGGCGACGTGCGCTACCTGCTGTCGCCCAAGGACCTGACCGGTGCGCGTGCGATCCCGGACCTCATGCGCGTCGGCGTCCACGGGCTCAAGATCGAAGGCCGACAGAAGGGGCCGCAGTACGTCGCGACTGCGACCAGCGGCTATCGGCGATGGGTGGACGCGATCGCGAGCGGCTCGGATCGCAAACAAGCCGAGCGACAACTTGCTCAGGATCTACTGGCGATGTCGCTGAGCTACACGCGCGGCTTCTCGGATGGCTTCCTCGCTGGCTCGGACCACCAGACGCTGGTCGAAGGGCGATTCCCCAAACACCGCGGGGTCTACGTCGGCACGGTTGTGCGCAAGGACCGCGACACCGTGTTCGTGAAGGCGGACGACAACGGCCGGCCGTGGACCGGTGCGCTGGCTGCCACGCAGCGACCGACCGCGCCGCAAGGCGAGATTCGCTCGCCGCTCGCGAGCCAGGTCGAGCCTTTGCCGCTGCAGTTGCGCGCGGGCATGGGCGTGGTGTTCGACCAGGGGCGGCCTGAGCGCGACGAACCAGGTGGTCCGGTCTTCGCGGTGGAGGACCTCGGCACGGAGCTGCGCTTGCGCTTTGGGCAGCCCGGTCCGGACCTCCTTGCGGTGCGGGTCGGCGACCGGGTGTTCGCGACCAACGACAATGCGATCGCGGCAATGGCCGAGAAGCTGGTGCAGCGCCCGGAACCGGAGGGTCGCATCGGGGTCGATCTCGTCATCGAGGGCACGGTGGGACAGCCTCTGGTCGCGCTTCTGCGCAGCGGTGCCTTCGTGGCCGAGGCCGCGAGCACGGTGCTTCTCGAGACCTCGCGCGGTCGCGGTCTTGACCGCGAACTGCTGGCCGAAAAGCTCGGTGGCTTTGGCGGCACGCCCTTCCGGCTGCAGTCGCTCGATTGCACCGGGTTGGGCGCAGGTCTCCATGTGCCCCCCGGCGAACTCAAGGATCTGCGGCGACGACTGGTGCAGGACCTACTGCCGCAGGTCGAACGCGGCCCTGTGCGCACCGTTGCTGCCGCGGCAGCCGAACCGCGGTTGCGAGCGGCCTTGGCTCAAGACCTGTCAGCAGCCTCGGCGGCGACCGCGCCCCTGCTTGTGCCGTTGCTGCGAAGCGACGCGCAGCTCGACGCCGCCGTCGATTTGGGGCTCGCGGAAGTCGAACTCGACTGGATGGAGTTCACCGGCCTTGGTCGAGCGGTCGACCGGGCCCGCGCGGCTGGCATGCGTGTCATCGTCGCCACTCCGCGTGTGGGCAAGCCCGGCGAGGAGCCGATCGACGAACGCATCCTGCGCCTCTCACCAGACGGCGTGCTTGTGCGTCACTTCGGTGCACTCGAGCGCTGCCGTCGTGCGCGCGCGGATGGGCAGGTCTTGGCGATGCACGGCGACTTCTCCCTGAACGTCACCAACTCGCTGACGGCGATGCATCTCCTGGCTCTCGGGCTCGACACCGTCACGGCCTCATTCGACCTCGACGAAGTGCAGTTGGTGGCCATGCTCGCGGCTGTGCCGCAGGGTCGCGTTGCGGTTGTCGTGCACCATCGCATCCCGACGTTCCACACCGAGCACTGCATCTACTCGCACCTGCTCAGCAACGGCCGCGACTTCCACTCGTGCGGCCGGCCCTGCGAACGTCACCAGCTGGCGGTGAAGGACCACCTGCAGCGGCAACATCCCGTCATCGTCGACGTCGGTTGCCGCAACACGATCTTCCATCATGAGCCGCAACAGGCAGCGGAAGCACTGCCGCGGCTCCTCGCGAGCGGTGTTCGGCGCCTGCGAGTCGAGTTCGTGCGCGAGATCCGCAGCGAGACCGCCGCCGTTCTACAAGCGTGGCAGCTGCGCCTTGATGGCAAGCTCGACGCGGCGCAGTTGTCGGCCCGCACCGGGGCTCGCGCGCAGATCGGCGTTGCCCAGGGTCGCATGAAGCTGTTGACGGGCGACTGACCGAGCGCCGCATTCAGCGTTTCGGCGCGCTGCTGCCCTGTTGAGGTGCCGGCACGATGCGGGCGAGGAATCGGCAGTACGAAGCGGCGAAGGCGCAGGCCCCGTGCCAAACCGTACGGAGCCAGAGGGGCGTTGGTCCCTGCTCTTGCACCGGCACCAAGCTCTCGAGCACGCCACCTACCAAGAGCGCCACGGCGCCGGTCAGCGACGCTGCCAGCAGGGACACTACGGTGGGGTTGGCGGAGGCTGGCAGCACGATCGCATTCGACCGCGGCCGCAAGCGCCGCATGAGGATCTGCAGTGCCAGCGCGAACGCCAAGAGCACGGCGTAGTCGATCGAGGTCATCGGCAACTCGCGAAACTGGGCGATGCCCGCGATCCACAGTACGGCGACTCCGGTCGGCAGCAGGTTGAGGACTCGGAGGCGCAGGGGCAGGCGCGATGCTGGTCGCACGGGCGCAGTGCTCACGGGTTCAGTAGCTCTCGTCGGCGCTAGGAAACGTGCCGTCGCGGACGTCTTGGGCATAACTTGCGACGGCGCTGCCAATCAGCCTGCCGAGTTCGGCGTAGCGGCGGACAAAGCGTGGGCGGAATCGTGAGAACAGCCCCAGCATGTCGTGGGTGACGAGGATCTGCCCATCGCAGTGCGGACCAGCGCCGATCCCGATCACTGGGATTTGCACCGACCGGGTGATCTCGGCGCCGAGTTCTGCCGGCACTTTCTCGACGACCACGGCGAACGCGCCGGCCTGCTCGAGCGAGCGCGCATCGTCGACGATCTGCCGTCGCTCGCCCTCGTCCTGGCCGCGTGCTTTGTAGCTGCCGAACTGATGGATGCTCTGCGGTGTGAGGCCGATGTGGCCCATCACCGGGATGCCCGCGGCGACTAGGCGCGCGACGGTTGGTGCGACCACGGCCCCGCCCTCGAGCTTTACCGCCTCGGCGCGGCCTTCTTTGAGCAGCCGACCGGCATTGCGCATCGCGTCCTCGATGCTGACCTGGTAGCTGAGGAAGGGCATGTCGCCGACTACGAACGCTCGCTCGATGCCGCGGCTGACCAGTTCCGTGTGGTAGACCATCTGGTCCATCGTCACGGTGACCGTCGTCTCGCGACCCTGCATGACGGTGCCGACCGAGTCGCCGACGAGCACGATGTCCACCGAAGCCTGATCCAGCAGCTGCGCGAACAGGTGGTCGTAGGCAGTGAGCGCACTGATGCGCTCGTGCCGAGCCTTCATCTCGCGCAGGGTCGCTGTCGTGATCTTGATGCGCGCCATGCCGTGGCTCAACTCACCAGTCGCCGAACGTGTCGTCGACCGGCGGCGGTGGGGCGTTGCTGGGATCGTCACCCTGGCCTGGCGGGGGCGGCGGCTTGTAGTCGTCGCGCCCTTCGTCGGGCATACGCGGCGGCCGGCGCTTAGGACGACCCTTGCCTTCGACGATCGAGCCAAAGGTCGGGACCCTCTTGGGATCCAGTTCGATATCGAAGGCGGTGAGGTCGAGCGGCGGTGGCTCGATCACATCGACTCTGCCGCGGCGATCGGCGCCGCGTGGCACTACGTCCACGTCGCGCGGGGCGCCGTCGCGGCGGCCACGGCCACCGCCACCGCCTCCGGCACCGCGTCCCTGCCGATTGCGATCGCGATCGCGCCGCCGGCCTCCATCGGGACGCCCGCCACCATCGGGACGCCCGCCACCATCGGGACGCCCGCCACCATCGGGACGCCCGCCACCATCAGGACGGTCGCTAGGTCGCGGCGTGCGCGGCCCCCGATCTTGGGGTGGCCGGTCCTGCTGGGGGCGGTCGCGTTGCGACCGGTCCGGCTGTGGTCGGTTGCGCTGCTGTTGTTGCTGTGGCCGCGGCGTGCGCGGGGGGCCCTCGGCGCGCACATCCGCGAGCGCCCTGGGTGCATGCTGGGGCTCGGTGCCGTCGACGACCACCTCGGGCCCGTCGTCGTGGGATCCGCCGTCGCCGCCGCGACGTCGGCGACGGCGACGGCGTCGCCGCGACCCGCCATCCTCGCCCGCCTCCTGGTTCGGCAGTGACCCGCCAACCTCGGACGGTGGACCTTCGAGTTCGCTGCGGACCTCGGCGTCTTCGCCTTCGGTGCGGTGGTCCTTGGGGGAGAAGTCCCCAGCGAGGTGTTCCGAGCTCGCGTGTGTCGACGCGTCCAAGCCATCCTCGGCGTGGTGTCGTTCCCCGGAAACTGGAACACCAGCTACTGGCTCGTTACCCCCGAGGTCATTCCTGCCCCCGCGCCGCCGACGGCGCCGCCGACGGCGACCAGCGCCATCGCTCTCGCCGCGGTCTGGCTCGCTGCCCTCGATGGCGGCATGGTCGACAACGGCTTCCGGGGACGACTCCTCGGTCTCTGCCGCCGCCGTTTCGCCGGAGGTTCCGTGCCGCGGGCGACCATGTTGGGGTGGTACTTCGTCGAGCTCGCCATCGTCGGCGTCGAATGGTTCGTCGCCGTAGTGGCGACGCTGCAACCGTGACTCTGCTGCAATCGTCTGCCATTCGGCGACGAGCTTTGGGTCGATGCCGGTCGCCGCGGCGCGCAGCTGGAAGAGCTCGAGAGCTTCTTCGAAGTACGGGCCGGTCGAGAACCCAGCCACCTTGAATCGGCGCGGATCGTCGAGTTGAAGGAAGCGGTGGGCGACACCACAGATGCGCTTCAAGCAGCCGCTGTCGCGGCGCGGCAGGCGCAAGGTGATGCTGAGGGGACCGAGCAGTTCTTCGGCGACGGTGCTCGGGCTGCGGTTCGGATTCTGGGCACAGCGGGCCAGCACCGGGCAGAGCAGCAAGGCGCCGAGCAAGACCGGGTTGGGAGGCACGTGGCCTTCGTGCACGCGTTGGTCCAGCGCTTCGAGGATGCGCCAAAACTGCACGCGCTGCGGCTGCGTCGCGGTCGCCAAGAAGTCGGCGAGTACCGGGATGAGACTCTTGAGCGCCCCGACATCGCGCAGCAACTGGAAGCTGTCAAGAGCGTGCCCGCCGCGCAGCAGGCGCAGGATCTCTTCGAGGAGACGAGGCGGTGCGGATCGCACCAGGTCGGGTGCCGTCTCCGCCATCGCCGCAAGGGTCTCGGCCTCGACCCGAAAGCCGAGTCGGCCGGCGAACTTCACCGCACGCAAGATGCGCACCGGATCCTCACGGAAGCGCACTCGCGGGTCGCCGATGGTGCGGATCGTGCGGTTGTAGAGATCCTCGAGGCCGTTGGCGTAGTCGAGGATGCAGTTCTGCCCCACGTCGAGGAAGAGGGCGTTGACGGTGAAGTCGCGGCGAAGTGCGTCTTCCTCAGCGGTGCCGAACTCGTTGTCGTGCTTGATCAGCAGATCCGGTTGCAAGTTGTCCGAGCTGTCGACCAGCGGCATCTGCCGGAACGTCGAGACCTCGAGGATCTTCGTGTTGCCGTGGAAGTGCAGGTGCGCCAGCTTGAACCGCCGACCAATGATGCGGCAGTTTCGTGGAAACGTGCGCTTGACCTGTTGAGGGCGCGCCGCCGTCGCTATGTCGTAGTCCTTGGGGCGTAGACCCAGCAGCAGGTCGCGTACGCAGCCGCCGACCATATACGCCTCGAACCCGCGTTGGTTGAGGCGTTGGGTGGCCCGAACGGCATCTTCATCGAGCTTGCGAAGGTCGATGCTCGACGGGGAAAGGATCGTGGGCTCGATCGTCAGAGGAGCTACAGCTTGGGGAAGACGAAGTTGGTAGTCGTTCTACTGGTCGTCCCCAACTCGTGCCACAGCAAACCCGCCAAGTGGCCGCGCGATGCCGGATTGCACCGCGCGCCTCGACTGCTCAGAAGCGCAGCAGCGAGATCGAATTCGTGGTCGCGACAGCGTCCTGACCACCGAACAGAGCGAGCGACCCGTCCGGTAGCAACTGCGCGTTGTGCGCGGTGCGCGGCGTCGGCAACGCCGTCGAGGGCGACCACGAGTTGGTCGTCGGACTGAAGATCTCGACATCGGCGAGCGGGATCGGCAGGTCGATCGTCCCTTGCGCGCCGCCGCAGACGACGACGCGGCCATCCGGCAGCAAGGTGGCAGAATGCAGCGAGCGCGCATTGGCCATCGCGACCGAGGTCCAGGTGTTGGTCGGCTGGTCGTAGTAGCAGGCGTTGTTCAACGGCGTCGTGGTCAGCGCTTGGGTCGCGATGTTGACAGCGACCGCGAGGCCACCGGTGATCAGAATGCGGCCGCTCGCGAGTGTGACTTGGTTGTACTGGTGTCCGGTTCGGGCCCCTGGAAGTGCCGCGGCGGCGGCCCAGCTATTGGTCGCTGGGTTGTAGGTCTGGCAGTTCGCGGTCGTGCCCGCACTCACCGGGATGCCAAAGAAGAACGATACCTCGAGACCGCCCGCTACGAGTACGCGGTTGTTGGGCAGCAGCGAGAGCGACGGCAGCAGACGGAAGCCGCCAAGGTTGGCGCTGCCGCTCCAGGTGCCCGTTGCCGGGTTGTAGATCTCGGTAGAGTTGCGGACGTTGGTCACCAGAGTGAGCGCGTCGACCATGCTGCTGGTGCCGCCGGCGGCCATCACTCGGCCGTCGGCGAGGCGCACGGCGGCGTGCAGGGCGCGGGCCGTCCCCAGGTTGCCAGTCGGCGTGAACGTGTTGGCTACCGGGTCATAGATCTCGCAACTCGTCAGCACCGCCCCAAGGGCATCGACGCCACCGATCATCAGGACGCGGCCGTCGGTCAGCGTCACCGATTGGTGCAGGGCGCGCGCGCTGGACATCGTTGGACCCGGCTGCACGCTCAGCTCGCGGAAATCGAACAGCTCGCTGGTTGCGAGCCCGGTCGACGAAGTCAGCGTGCCACCGCCGCCGCCGGCGATGACTACTTTGTGGCCGGAGCTGTTTTGCGTGTTCGCGAAGGCCGTACTGAAGGCTCGCGGCACGAGCAGCGCTGAGGGTGCTGTGGTCGTCGAACCGCTGCTGCCGAACTGGGTGACGACATCGTTGCTGATCTGGCCGATCGTCGTCAGCGCACCCGGGAAGGTGAACGTCTGCCAGTGCAGGGTGAGCCCCTGAAACGCGATGTCGTTGGGAACGAAGATCGACGGTGTGGCCGCACCGAGCCCGTCGGCGAAGGTAAAGAACCAATCGGGGAAGAGGTCGAGACCGACCTCGACCGAACGCGTGTCGTTGGCATCGACCAGCGAGATTGGCGTCGGGCCGCCAGTCTGCGACAGCATCACGAACATCGCCGCGTTGCTCGGAGCTCCCAAGACGCGCAGTTGCAGCGCCGTCCCGAGCCTCCCAGTCGTGACCTTGTCGAGCGCGAAGTCGTTCTGCGCGAAGACCGGCGCAGTGAGCACAAAGAGGAGGCCGAGGCGTGGAAGTGCGTGCATGGTTCGAAGGGCGAAGGATATCAGGAGAAGGAGCTACTGACGGGGCGAGCAGGTGCGGCTGCGCTACCAGAGTCCCGAATCCAGGCAGCAGCGGCCTCAAGCTCTGGGCGCCGCGTCCGAGAATGAGACCAGGAGGGCATGCCTGTGGGTAGTCGCAGCCTCCAGGTAGTTGCAGCCATGCCGGATCACCCTTCTGTTGGCGGGCTACGTCCGCTTGGCGAACGCTACGGGCGATCGTCGCAACCACAGGATCGCGGCGCTTCGACCCGCAAGGAACCTGGGGCGGGGCCAGAGGCGGGCGATTCGGTTGCCGTGCACCACGGGGCCGAGGTCGCCTTTGCGCTGTTGCAGAAACTGGTGCTCGCCGCCACGTGGCGCCGTCTCTGCGGCCGCGAGCCCGACGGTGACGGCAGAGAGCCCGGCCGGGATCCCTTCGTCCACCCATCGCCGCGGACGCCGGAACAGGCGGTCGGTGCGATCCATAGCGACCAGCGCTGGCTCGTCGCTGGGCAGGTGTGCGACGCCGCGCTGCTGCACGCTGCGTTCGTCGATGGTCTCGATCAGGCCGAGGGGATCTTGCGCGAGGTCGATCAGGAGGACTCGCGCACCCACCGCTGGTTCGACGCGGTGCGCGCGGCACTCGGCTGAGGCCCGCAAGGGCGCCTGCTAGCCGCCGTCCATTTCCATCGGGTCGGCGAGGCAGATGTCGTCGTCGCGAGCGTCGAGGAACCCTTCCGGCAAGGCGACCTGGTCCTGAGCCCGGCCGCTCTTGCAGCGGCGCGCCCGCAGCGAGGCCAGGGGATAGGGGGTGTGGTCCGAGAGCGGCAGCAGCAACTCCTCGAACTCGGCCATCGTCTTCACCATGTGCAGCGCACCCAGCTGGCGTTTGGCACCGGGAAAGCCCTTCAGGTACCAGCCCGTGAACTTGCGCAGCTGGGTCATCCCGTGGTGTTCGCCGAAGAACGCACACAGGAGTCGCGCGTGCTCACGCATCGTCGCCTTGACCGCGCCGAGGTCGGGCTGGGGCGGTGGTTCCTTGCCGTCGAAGGCGGCGACGATGTCGCCGAACAGCCATGGACGACCGAGGCAACCGCGCCCGACGACGACGCCGTCGCAACCGGTCTGTCGCATCATTTGCAGGGCATCCCATGGCTCGAAGATGTCGCCATTGCCGAGCACCGGGATCGTGTGGATGGCCTGCTTGAGTTCGGTGATGGCGTTCCAGTCGGCGCGACCTGAATAGAGCTGGGCTGCCGTTCGTGCGTGCAGGGCCAGCGACCGTGCGCCTTCCTGCTCGCCGACGCGGCCGGCGTCGAGGAAGGTCAACAGCTGGTCATCGATGCCCTTGCGGAACTTGATGGTCACCGGGACGTGGGCGGCTCCCTTCACGACGGCCCTCACGATGCGCGCCATCAGCTTGGGGCGCAGCGGGATCGCCGAGCCGCCGCCGGCGGCCGTGACCTTGCGCACCGGGCAACCGAAGTTCATGTCGATGTGCTCGACACCCCACTCATGCACCAGGATGCGAGCCGCTTCGCCGAGCGCGCCCTCGTGGGTGCCGTAGAGTTGGATGCTCCGGCGCCCGGTTTCGTCGGGGCCAAACGACGCGAGCTTGAGCGTCTTGGCGTTGCCCTCGACGAAGGCGCGCGCCGTGATCATCTCGCTGACGTAGAGGCAGCGGCCAGCGGAGAAGCTGCGGCAGAGCTGACGGAACGGCGCGTTGGTGATGCCCGCCATCGGCGCCAGCACGACCGGGGGATCGACGACCAGCGGGCCGATGTGCAGCGGCGCGAACTCGCCGGGCTTGGCGACAACGCGCGGCGGCGCCTGCCAGCCGTCGTCCTCGCCGAGGTCGTCGTCGGTTGGGCCGTCCATCGCGGGTTCGGATCAGGACGCGGCGACGGGTTCCGGCCGCAAAGAGAATCGGCACCCCGCGCGGTCGCGGGGGCCGAAGAATGGTGCCCAGGAGAGGACTTGAACCTCCATCCGATGTTACTCGGGCCAGGACCTGAACCTGGTGCGTCTGCCAATTCCGCCACCTGGGCGCGGGTTTGGGGGGCGAAAAGCTAGCGACGTAAGCTGCCTTTGCAAGTGTCTTCCCAAGCTGCAGGGGCAGACCTACCCTCTGCTGCCAATGGCCAAGTCGACGAGCAAGCCCACGGCACCTGGGGGCAACAAGCAGAAGGCCAATGCCAAGAAGGAAGCGGTCGGCGCGCTCGTCTGCGACAACAAGAAGGCGCGCTTCGAGTACGAGGTCCTCGATACTTTCGAGGCTGGCTTGGTGCTGCGCGGCACCGAAGTCAAAGTGCTGCGCCAGGGGCGCATGAGTCTTGACGAGGCGCACGCGCGCGTGCACGAGGGCGAGGTGTTCCTCATCGGCGCCCACATCGACGAGTACACGCACGGCAACATCCAGAACCACGAGCCCAAGCGCCGGCGCAAGTGCCTCATGCACAAGCGTGAGATTCGCAAGCTGAAGCAGGAGGTCGACATCAAGGGTCTGACCCTGGTGCCGCTGCGCGTCTACTTTGGCGATCGCGGCTTTGCCAAGGTGACGCTGGCGATCTGCAAGGGCCGCAAGACGCGCGACAAGCGCGTGCACATCAAGGAACGCGAGGCGCGGCGGGAGTTGCGCAACAGTTGACGCAGAGGTGGCGAGCGCGACTAGCGCCGCCGCCCTGTTAAGAGCCTGTACTCCAGGATTGGTTGGAGCTTGGTCTTCAGGTCGTCGGCGTTTGTCCAGTCAGTGTGAGGAAACTGGCGCGTGTCGAAGGGCAGTGCTTTGCCGTCCAGTAGGTCCTTGCGGCACGTCCAGAAGACCGGCTTGCCTAATCCTTCTGCCAACCCGGCTTCGTAGAAGACGGACGGGCGCAGCCCGGTGGCGTCGGCGACCAGGGCACGGCACTTCCGAATCTCGAGCAGGATCTTGGCGTCGATGCGGTCCCCGTGGGGTCTGCTGTCGATGCGAACTGGTTCGAAGCCTGCCGCTGTGATGGCGGGCGCGAAGCCGTGGTCGTAGATCTCGTCGACTTCCGGATCGAACCACATGGCGACGAAGATCCGTCTGTTCTGCGTGGAGTCGCCACCAAGTTCTTCCAATCGTCGGTAGCCACTTGCCGCGAGTGTCAGGCATCCGAGGCCTGCGTGCCCGTAGAGGTGCAGGTAGCCGAGTTGGGCCAAACTCTGAAGCAGGAACTGCACCTCCTCTCCATTCTTGGACCACGTGAGAGCAACGCTCGCAGAAGGATCGAGCTGGATGTTTGCGCCCGGATGTGGTGTGCGCCGCGCAAGGAACTCGAGCGCCAAGTCGAGCTTCTCGGTGACCGACGGATCCGGCAAGGTTGCCTCGAGCTCCCCGGCGCTTCCTTCGAGCATTGGATCGACTTCTCGGCGGTCGGTCTTCGTCCGAACCCAGCTGGAGAGGCGGTGCCGCCAAGGATCGCGTGCGTCGTCCTGCGCAAGTTCGCTGCTTAGCTCGCAGGTGATCTAGAAGGTGCCGCAGCGCGCAAGAGAAGCGTAGCCAGTTGGCGTGGGCGGGCCAGTGCGTGCTCAGTGGTGCATGAGGAGCCCGTCGAGATCGATCCCGCTGGGGCGCCATCGCAGGTCGGAGTGCACGCGCCTTCGTCCGTCCGGTTCGCTGGGCGAGACTCGCCGTACGACAACGCGCGTCCGTGCTCTCGCTCGGCCTCCGAGCCGTTCAGCGCCCGGCGGCCGTCGGCATCAGCTGAAGCAACATCGGCGTGCCATCCTTGCGAACGACCTCGAGTCGCACGGCCTTCTCTCGGATCCACAGGCGCTCGTTGAAGGACCTCGGCGCGAGGCCTGCGCAGCGATGCCCGTCGATCGTGTGGATGCGATCGCCCTCTCGAACTCCTGCCGCCGCCGCGATCGTGCCGGGGAACACTACGTGCACGATCGGCATCGCGTCCCTGCCCACGGCACCGAGTTGGGCCGGGACCGGCACGATCCCCGCGAACGACGCGCTGCGCGGCACGACTACCTGGTCGCCCGTTCGCGCCACGCTGTCGCGTGGTTCCAATTCGAGCAGGTTGTGCTCAGCGTCGATGCCGACTCGAGCGAAGTGCCACAGCGCGCCGCCGCCGAGTGCGGCCTCGAACGGCGCTACTCCGCTGGCGAGCGACACGAGGACCCAGGGCTCCTGCCACTGCACGCTGCCGAGCCGGACCGACGGTAGTCGCACGAGGAGCTGTTCGGCCACGAGCCCACCGGCGCCTTGCATCGGCATGGCGATCGCGCCGCGCTGGATCCAAGCGTCGCGCGTGACCGGCAAGCCGGCGCGCGCGAGTCCGCTCGTCGTCAACATCAAGACCGGTGCCTGCCCCGTGTCGAAGAGGGCGTCGATCGTCGCGTCGCCGAGCTTCACTTCGACCATCGGCAGCGAGGACCGCGGGTCGCGGCGGAACGGCACGCGCAGCGGCGTCCGGCCAGTCCTCTCGCCGTCGCCGAGCGGCGTCACTGGTGTGCCGCGGAGCGAGAGGTGGCCGTTGCCGAGGTCGAGGATCGGC
Source organism: Singulisphaera sp. GP187 (assembly GCA_945871815.1). Taxonomy (GTDB): domain Bacteria; phylum Planctomycetota; class UBA1135; order UBA1135; family UBA2386; genus SXPK01. The sequence continues at coordinate 17,018 of CAMBXM010000012.1, read as the reverse complement.
GACCGGTCGACGGCGACCTCGGTTCCGAGGACCATGGCCGGCTGATGCTGCACGGCCAGCGCCGTGATCGACGGCATCACGGTTGCGTGCACGCGCAGTTGGCGATCGACGAAGGTGCCGAGCTGCAGTAGGTCGAGCCATCGTTCCGTGAATGCTGCGAGCCCGTTCGTGCCGAGCGCGTGACCTCTCTTGAGCGCCGGCAGACCGGCCCGGTCCGCAGCTGCTTCAGCCAAGTAGAGGTCGTTCGCACCGGTGTCGAACAGGGCGACGACCTCGAGACCGTTGCCGATGCCGACGTGCGGCACCGCGAACTGCATCGCCTCGGGCACCGAGTCGGGCAGCATCCACAGTTCTCCGACGCGAAGGTGCTTCGGCAGCTCGGGGGCGGGGCTGCCGCCGAACAGTGCGGGATCGTGCTGCATGCCGACGCGGACGGTGTCGATGGTGACGGTTGCCGCGACGCCATCGGTGAACTCCCATCGCAGCATCGGCCAGCGCAGGCCGCCGTGTTCTTGCCAGTTGCCGAGGCGCAGTTCGCGTGCGGGCGCGGTGGTCGAGGCGATGACCGCGCGGAGGGCTCCGTTCGCTTCGTCGAACAGGAAGTGCACATCGGCACCCGCGGGAGCGAACTGCACGTCGCGGAGTCGCCCCGCGGCGCCGAGGCCACCCGGCAAGGGACCCATTCCAAGGAGCGTGACGAGGCCGCCTGTGATCGGCAGGGCGGAGGATGCGGGGTCGAGGTAGAGCAGGCCGTCGAGGAAGGCCGCCTCCATCAGCAGGCGGGCAGCAACAGGGGGCAGCGGTTCGGATCTTCCCTCCGCGTCGAGTTGCCACGCGTAGCGGCCGTCGGTGATGCGAACGAGGGGCGGGAGCGCTTGCTGCTGCGAGCGGATCTCCTGGCGCAGCGCGAAGGGCGTGCGGCGTACGAACGTGCGCAGCACCAGCGGTTCGCCACCGGCTTCGACCGTGCCTTCGAGCACGAAGTCCCCGGCTGCCGCGATCGCCGGCGCGCCGCCGACGAAGTCGCGGTGGCGTTCGAGAATGGACGGCGCAGGGGCAGCTTCTCCTTGGCCCGCGAGTCTTGAGGCCAGCTGCATGCAGCACCAGAAGGCAGCGGCACAAACGTGCGACGGACTCGACGACATCGACGCATGGTAGCCGCCTTCGGTGTCCCGTTCTGGCGCGCATGCCGTTGCCGTCCGGGCGGGCGAGACCTGGTGTCGAAGCTGCGGCGCAGAAAGGTGCCGCGCGCCCCGCTCTCTCGAGCGAGGCGCGCGAACTGGTGGAGGCGGCGGGAATCGAACCCGCGTCCCGAGATACCCCGACCAACGCCTCTACGTGCGTAGGTTGCTGTTTGGTCTCGCCGCCAAGGCTCCAGCGACCAGAGATCCTCGACGGCCAGCTCGACTATGTCTCGTCGTACGCGGGCCGAGCAGCCGCGCACAACCAGCCTGCTGTGTGTCGCTTCAGCCCCCCGCAGGCGAGGGGACCTCGGCGCTCACTGACTGTTAATCAGGCAGCGAGGGAGTAGTGCGTGTTGGCACTTGGTTTTTCCGAAGAGATTTACGAGGACCTCGGACCTCGGCACGCCACGCTGGCCGTGACAGCATCCGGTCAAAGCCGGTCGCCCCCACGGTCGTGTTGACGGGGCGATCATCGGCCAGCGGCGCCCGAACGCAAGCCCGCACCCGAGGGCCGTGGCATGATCTGCCGCATGGGACCCGTTCGCATCGCACTCCTCTGCGCGTGCCTGCCGGCCTGTGGCGCACCCGGCACGATGGCGCCGAAGCCGCTCGAGGCGAGGTCGTCCCCGAGAGAAGTGTCTCCACCGGTCGCCGTTGATCCCGAGTTCGTGGCGTGGTTGCCCGAGCGCTACGAGGCCGAGATCTTCGTCGACTACGACGCCCTGCGGGCCTGCGACCTGATGGACGTCGTCGAACGCGTGCCGATGGTCTCGGAGTTCCTCGACAGCCTCGCCAAGGGTTACGGCTGCAGCTTCGACGAACTGCGACTCACGCGCACCGGAATCGGTTCCATCGAACCGGGCGACTCGTTCGCGCAGCGCACCATCAGTGTCGCGCGGATCGCAGCGAGACCTCTGTCGCGCACGATGCCTGCCCCGTGGCAGCCGTTGCGATTCTCGCACCACGACGGGTTCTACTTCGTCGAAGGCGTCTCGCGGCCGCCCGCGGTGCTGTGGCCGAGTGCCGACCTCGCCGTCGCTGGCGACCGCGAGCTGTTGCTGCGCGCTGCGAACGGCGAGTCGCGCGGCGGACCGCATCCAGAACTGCAGCCGCTGTTGCCCGTAGAGGGCACGTTGGCGCAGGTCGCGGTCGGTTGCTTCGAGCGAAAGATGCACGAGTCGCTAGGCACGATCGGATGGTTCTGGCACGACGAACAGGACCCCGCCCGGTTCGTTCGTTTTGCGCTGTCCTACGGCGACGACGAGCAGGTGGTGTTGTCCATGACCGTGCGGTTCCTGTGCGGCACCACGGGGCTCACCGAGGTCGAGAAGGACCTGCGCCAGAAGCTCGACGCGGTGCTCGGCGACGAGTCGTTGCGCAGCTTCCACGAGTTGGTCTCGGACCTGCAACTGGTGCATCTCGGCAAGGACCTCCACGCCACCCTGCCACTCGGTTCGGTGCGCGAGGCGTATCGCAAGCTCGAACGAGCGGCCTTCGCCCTGATGGCGATCGCCGCGAGCAGGCGTTAGCCGGCCACTCTCGGCGCGAGCGAACCTCGCGCTATGCTCGTGTCCCCGTGAGACTCGCGCGCACACCCGACGCCGCGCGCACGCGGATCGCAATGCGAACGTTCCCCTCGACCCTGACTGCCGCACTGATCGCCATGCTCGTTGCGGCGACGCTCGGCGCGCAGACTCGGGACGACCGAGCGGATGGCGACCGAGCCGAGCAGCGGGAGGCCGCGCAGCGCCGCAGAGGGATCGCCGAGTCCGTGCTGCTCTGGGTCGAGGACTACGAACGCGACCGGCTCGTGCCGCGCGGCGTGCTCAACGCCGAGCCCTCCTTGCAGCCGCGCTACGCCCGCGTCGCGAGAGCACACGATCTGTTGTCGCTCCGCGACGGCGGCGCGCTGATGCACGTCGACGCGCTGCAGAAGTTGCTCTACTTCGCCGAACGCGATCCCGACGAGACGATCGCCGCGGCGGTGCTGTCGGTCGCGGCCGCAGGGTTCGATCGCAGCCTCGCCGAACGCGATCCCGTCGTGCTGCGCGATCTCGGTCACACCTCGCTGTCGCGAATGGAACACCAGGGTGTTTGGTTCTACCTGATGCGCACCGCGGTGGGCGAGCGGCTGCCGTTCCTCGCGGATCTGCGCGAAGCGCCCGACATCGATCCGGCGCGACGCGTGGCGGCGTTGCGGTTGCTCGGCCAGAAGGGTTCGCCCGTGTTCCGCAGCACGATCGAGAGTGCGCTCGGCGATCTCGATGCACGGGTGCGTCTCGCCGCGCTCGAAGCGATCGACATGCAGCGGCGTCCCGAGTCGTTCTCGGTATTGCTGCGCGTCCTCGGCGTCGAACGCCACCCGGTCGTGTCCCAGGCGGCAGTGCGCGCGGTGCGCAACAGCCTGACCAAGAACCGCGCGACGTTGTCGCCAGAGAATCGGCAGCGTGCGATCGCGGCGGCGATGCAGTTGTGCGGTGAGGCGGGCTGGCGCACTGATATGGACCTGCTCGATTTCATCGAGGAGTTCCCCGACAAATCCGCGGTACCGCCGTTGTTGGACATGCTGTCGCGGCCAGCCTCTGGCGATGCGTTGGTCGCGGCCGTCAACAAGAACGCGTCGCCGCTCCTGCGCGCTCGCGCCTTGCTCTGTTTGCGAGGCCTGACGGGCGCGATCTTGCCGTCCGATCAACTTGAGCAATGGCGCGAGTTCTGGCTCCGGGAGCGCGACGGCATCGTGGTTCCGGATCGTCTGCCGCATACGAGGGCCACTGGGTCGACGACGAGCACGTTCTTCGGCATTCCGGTCAGCGGCAGCGAGATCGCCTTCGTCATCGACAGCTCGGGCAGCATGAGCACGGCGGTGGCGGGCACCGCGACCCAGAGCCGACCGGATCCGCGAGCCACGACGCGACTGGGCGCAGCCAAGGAGCAGATTGTGCAGGCCGTGCAGGCGATGCCGAAGGAAGCGCGCTACCACGTGCTGACGTTTGACCATCGGGTGCGGGTCTGGAGTCGTCACTCGGTACCGCCGACGGCGCAAGCCACGCGGGCGCTCGTCGATCTGCTGTCGCAGGTGAAACCCGACGGCGGAACCAATGTCCATCAGGCGCTGGTGGAAGCCCTGGCGCTCGACGCGCTGCACTTTGGCGAGGATGGCAAGATGCAGATTGACGAGCTGTTCCTGCTATCCGACGGCGTCCCGACTGCCGGTGACGTCAAGGACCCGGACGAGATCCTGGCGATCGTGAAGCAGGCAAACCGCTATCTGCACGTGCGCATCAACACGGTGTTCACCGGCGTTGGCCAAGGCGCAGACTTCCTCCGCAAGCTCGCCGAGCAGAATGACGGCGTGTTCGTGCGTCGCTGACGGACGACCGCCGACTCAACGCGCGGCGTTGACGCCGATCGTCTGCCAGTGGCGCTCGATGGCTTGTGGGTAGGCTTCGCATTCGGCGGCGAACACGCGGGCGGCCAACGAGTCCGCGCTGTCACCCGGAAGCACGGGCACGCGTTGCTGGAGCACGATGGGGCCGCGATCGTACTCGTCGGTGCACACGTGCACCGTGCAGCCCGATTCGGCATCGCCGTGCAAGAGCACGGCCTCGTGCACGTGCTGACCGTGCATGCCCTTGCCGCCGTGAGCCGGCAACAGCGACGGATGGATGTTGAGCACGCGCGATCGAAAGGCAGGATCGATCGGCAGGAGGCGGAGATAGCCGCACAAACACACGAGGTCGACGCGGTGTTCGCGCAGGTAACTCCAGATTGCCGCCGGGTCGCAAAGGTAGCGGTTTGGCAGGTTGGCCTCCTGCGCCCGCACCAAACCGAGCGCCTGCGGTCGATCCGCCACGACGCAGGCCAACTCGGCCCGCAATCGACCACTGGCGATACGCTCGATCAGGTTCACCAGAGTGCGTCCCCCGCCGCTCAGCAGCACGCCAAGGCGCGGGATCGGCGTCGTGTCAACGCGCGTTGCGCCGCGAGCAGGATGCGAAGGCATGGGCGTTCTTTGCCACGCGATCGCCGCGGGAGCAAGCGCGCGTTGCCGAATGCCGCCGACGAGCGCGATCGCGCGGCCGCTGGCATCACGGTGCGATCACGAGTACGCCGGGGACTGCCGTGCCGTTGCCGTGCAACTCGAGGGTCTGGGCGACGCCGAGCGGGGCGAGGCCATTCAGGAACACGACGCGGTACCGGCCCGGAGCCAGACCGCTCAATTCGAGGTCGGAGACGACGTCGATGCTGGCACAGAAAGCGCCGTTCGGGGCGTCCACCAACTCCTGCAGCAGGTGCGCCGTCACTCGATGCGCGAGCGCCTGTCCCAGGGGAATGCGTACCGACGGCGCGATCGGCGCGGGCGTCAGGGTCTCGAGGTCGACGGGGCCGTCCGCGACCCGGACGAAGCGTTGCCGCACGATCTGGGTCATTCCGCGGACGAAGCGAATCACATAGTCGCCGCGCGGCACTGCCTGGAACAGGAAGGCCCCGTCGGCAGCGATGGCGAGCGCCAGTCGAGCCTCAGCGTCGGCTTGGCCTCGGGCATCGGCTGCGAATGGGTTGCGGGCGGCGTCGGCAAGCGGCAGCAAGTAGGCGCGCACGCCGGCGCTGCCCGGCTCGGGCGTCATCGCGAAGGTGCCGCGGACGAGCGCCCTCGGCAGCTCGATCGTCGGTCGCTGCTGATCGCCGTAGGAGGCCAGCCTCACTTCGACGGGCGGGCTCGTGAAGGGCTGCCCCTCGGCCCGGGCGCGCAGCACGAACTGGCCCGGGCGTGCAACCAGCATCGTGAAGCGGCCGTTCGCATCGGTAGTCGTGCGGGGGAACGCACGCGCCGCGGTGACATCGTCGTAACCGAGTGGACTCGACTCCAGGGCGCTCGGCAGCGGGGCGCCGACGACGGTCGCAAACACCGTGACCCCGGCGACCGGACGGCCGCCTTGGCGAACCTCGCCGTCGATGCGACCAAGTTCCGGGACCGGCAGCAGCAGTTGGCTGTGGGCGCCGCCGCGTGCGTCGACGGTCGTCGTCGTTCGCGTGTCGAGGCCGTCGCCGAGCAAGGGCAGGTCGTTCGTCGTTGCCCCGTTCATCGGCCCGCGCACCGTGCGGTCGCGACGGACCACCGCGACGTTCCAGCGACCGGGTCGCAGATCTTCGCTGCGAAACGCGAGACTCTCGTCCAGCGGCAACTCGATGGCGGTGCGCGCGTCGTCGCCGTGCAACCACGCGACGACGCGGAGGTCGTGGGGCCGATCGCTGCTCACCTCGGTGAGTTGCCCGTCGAGCACAGTTGCCCGCGGGATCGCGATGACGACGGGTGCGTCCGGCTCGCCGGCCAAGGCTGCGGCGACCGGCAAGTGGCCTTTCATGGTGACGACGATGCCCATCGCCTCATCGCTCACGGCACAGTCGATGCGACCGCGGTAGTCGGCGCGCCAGATCGGACCGTCGAAGGGCAAGGCCAGCAGTGCCCGTGCCGCGGCGGTCGCGTCGCCCGTTGGCACGACGTCGCGCCGGACCATGGCGCTCGCGAACGGTACCGCCTCGCCGCGCTCGTCACGAATGTCGATGGTGCGCACGCGACCAGGGACGGGTTGGAGCGAGAGCAACGTATCCTCAGGCAACGAGAACTCGCGCAGCACGGTGGCGCCGCTCTTGGTCGTTGCCCGAACCGTGTAGCGGCCAGCAACGAGGCCCTGAATCGCGAAGGTGCCGTCGTCCCTCGCCGTGATGACGCGTTCGAGCGCTCCGCGCACGAGTGCGTGGGGCGCCCCTTGGCCGGCGACGGTGCCGACGTGGATCTGCGCGCCCGCGCCGGTCTCGCCGAGCGTTCCGTTCACCTCGCGCAAACGGCGGAGGACGACCTTGCGTTCGATGTCGATGCCGTCGACGGCGAGGACCAAGGGCAGCCAGCCGTCGCGACGCACGCAGAGCCGCGCGCCGAGCGAGGATTCGATTTCGACCACGCCGAGTTCGTCCGACGTCCCGGTCGGCTCGATCGCGGTCCTGGCCGGATCGGCATCTTCGACCACGGCACCCGCAACGGCACGCCCATCGTCATCTCGCAGCGTCCAGCGAGCGATCGCGCGCGATCGCAGCGTGAGCGCCAGCGGGACGGTGTTCGCGTGGTCGTCGATGTCGAGGCGAATGCGCGCCTGCAACGAGCCGCGGCTGGCTTCGAGTCGCAGTTGGCCCGAGGGGACATCCTCCAACACGAACTCGCCGTTGCCAGTGGTCGTGCACACTCTCGGCGCCGTGCGATCGTCGGTGATGAAGGTCGTGACGCGGGCGTCCGCGAGTGGCGCACCGTTGGCATCGATGGCCCGCCCGGCAATGCGGACGCGAGGTCGAAGCTCGATGTCGCCGAGTTCGAGCGGACGGCCGTTCTGGATCTGCAGCGTCCAGGTGCGTTGATGCACCGAGAGGTCGTCGCCGATGGCGCGGAGTTCCCACTCGCCTTCGGTCGGCAAGGCGCGGCGGAAACTCCCGTTCTCATCCGTGCGCACGCTCTGCCAACGGCCCTTGCCTGATTTCGGCACCAAGACGAACTCCATGGCCGCGACCGGTTGGCCCGAGCGGATACAGCGGGCGGCGACGATGCGCTGCAGCGACGGCGGTCCGGTGTCGATCGCCGCAACGGAGTCCACGCTTCCTTCGGAAGTGCCGTGGCCGCTGCCCGGCAACGCCGACGGCGGCGCGCTGATGGGGGCTACGGCTGGGTCGAGGCCACCGCGGTTTCCCGGATCGGTGCGTACGGTCTCGGAGCGCGGCCGCACTTGCGGTGGCGGTGGTGTGTTGTGCAACGCCAGCATCGCCGCGGCGGCAGCGAACAACACGAGGCCAACCAGGAACAGCGGTGAACGTGGCATCGGAGTGTAGTGGCGGTCGTTCCCTAGTCTCCGGTCGCGAAGTCGCGCCCGCAGGATGATGCTCGGTCGATTCGCTCCGGTTTCCTGGTCCGAGCGGTAGGTGTCGCGATGGAAACAGAGCCTGGGCGCGGCAGCGATGCCGCAGAGGTTCTGTCGCCTCGACCAGGGCTCGGTCGGCATTCGGCGACGGCGGCTGCGCCCTCTGCTTTTAGCGTTGGTTCGGCTGCTCGGCCCGTGCTAGCAGACAGCGACCACGGTCGGCGCCGTGGCATGGCTGTGCTGCGATCGCGAAGCCGCCGCATCAGCGCGCGGGTTGCTCTTGCTCCGTTCCGAGACGTTCTCGCGGCGTCTTGGTCAGGGGCGAGGATCAGAACTCGATTTGCGAGTCCCCGACCCCCTTGGCCGCGCGCCGCGACAGGCGCAGCCGACCGCGGTCATCGGCGCCCAGCACGCAGACGACCATCTCTTCGCCTTCGCGCGCCACCTCGGAGGGATGGCGGATCGGCTTGTCGTCGAGTTCCTCGATCGGCACCAGCCCTTCATTGACGGCGTTGACGCGCACGAACGCGCCGAAGTCCTTCACGGTGGTCACGGTGCCGCGGTAGCAGCGTCCCTTCTTGAGCACCCCGGCGGCGCGATGTACCAGTTGCATCGCCTTGCGGGCTGCATGGCCGTCGGTGGCGTAGACCAGCACGGCGCCGCGATCGTCGACCGACACCTTGGCGCCGGTCTGTTCGGTGATGCCCTTGATGTTGGCGCCGCGTGCGCCAATCAGGGCGCCGATGGCGTCGGGCATGATCGCCGTGCGCAGTGCTCGCGGGACGAACCGCGACGGTTCTTGCGGCTCCGCAATCGTCTTCTGCATCTCGTGCAGGATGTGCACTCGGCCAGCCTTGGCTTGTTCGAGCGCGCTCGCGAGGAGCTCCAGAGTGAGGCCGCCGATCTTGTTGTCGAGTTGGATGGCCGTCACGCCCTTCTCGGTGCCGATGACCTTGAAGTCCATGTCGCCGAGGTGGTCTTCGTCCCCGAGGATGTCGCTGAGGACCACGTGGCGCTTGCCGTCGGAGATCATCCCCATGGCGATGCCGGCAACCATGTCGCTCAGCGGGACGCCGGCTGCGAGCATGGCCATGGCGCCGCCGCATACGGTGGCCATCGACGAACTGCCGTTGCTCTCCGTGATCTCGGCCTCGATGCGCAGCGTGTAGGGGAAGGTCTCGAACTTCGGCAACACCGGCAGGAGTCCACGGCGCGCGAGGGAACCATGGCCGATCTCGCGGCGACCTGGTCCGCGCAGCGGGCGGATCTCGCCGACCGAGTACGGCGGAAAGTTGTAATGCAGCAAGAAACGCTCGAGCTCGCCGTCGCCGTCGATGCCGTCCTTGCGCTGGCCATCTTCGGTCGAACCGAGCGTGCAGCTCACGATCGCCTGGGTCTCGCCGCGCGTGAACACCGCCGAGCCGTGGGCGCGCGGTAGGAAGCCGACTTCGCTCCAGATCGGGCGGATGTCAGTCGGCGTGCGGCCGTCGACACGCACGCGTTCGGTGAGGACGAGATCCCGCAGCTCGGTCCAGTTGGCGAGTTCGAACGCAGCACTCGCGTCGGCGTGCAGTTCGACAGCGAGTTCGTTCAGCCACGCGGTCTTGGCAGCGTTGATGGCTTCGCGCCGCGCTGCCTTCTCGATGGTGCGCAACGCGGCGCGCATTGCCTTGAGCGTGGCTTCGGGAAGCGGCGGCAGCTCCTTTGGCCTCGGGACCGCCGTCTTCGGCGCTCCAGCCTTGCTGCGCAGTTCTTCAAACGCGGTTTGGAACTTGGTGCAGGCCTCGAGCGCGTACGCCATTGCCGCAGTGCATTCGGCCTCGGGGACCTGCTTCGCCTCGCCTTCGAGCATCACTGGGCCCTCAGGTCCGGTGCCAACCGACAACTGCAAGTCGGCGAGCTCGCGCTGCGCGGCACTCGCGAAGGTGACAAGCTGACCGCGAACGCGCGCGACGCGAAGGCCGGCGGCCGGTCCCTTGGCCGGGATCGGACTGATGTGCAGCGCACACGCTGCCGTGAGCAGCGCGAGGCTTTCGACGTCGCTGCTCGGTTCGGCCGACAGCACTTGCACCTGCAGCTGCACTTCGCAGCGGTAGTCCTCGGGGAACAGCGAACGGATGGTGCGATCGATCAGGCGACTGACGAGCACTTCGTGGTCGCTGATCTTGCCTTCGCGGCGAAAGAAGTTGCCCGGGATGCGGCCGACAGCAGAGAACTTCTCGCGGTACTCGACGGTCAGCGGGAAGAACGACTGGCCCGGCTTGGGCTCCTTCGCCGCGACCAGGGTCGCCAGCACGACGTTGTCGCCGCAGCGACCGACGACCGCCGCGGTCGCTTGGCGCGCGATGCGGCCGGTCTCGAACGTGCACTCGGTGCCGGCAGTGCGAACGGTCACAGAGACGGGAGTCGGGGCAGGCATGGTGCGATCCTTTTCGCGGATCGCTCTGCCGCTGCCAAGGCAAACGTTGCGCGGTCAGTCGGCCGGTGGTCCCTTTATGGCGAAAGCGAGGGCCACCGCGAACGGCAGCGTTGCCGCCACGGCGTTGGGCCATTGCGAGCCGGTCACCATCCAGGTGACGAGGTTGAACAGAATCGCGGATTCGAGGATGGCAGCTGGCAGGATCCCGAGACGGGCCGCCCGATCGCCAGGCGAGACGTGCGGTTGCTGCTGCAGTTGCTTGCGGAACGTGGCGCGCACAGTCACCGCCGCGATCGTCGCCGCCACCGCCAATCCGGCTCCGAGCCACGGCAGCACTGGGCCGACGTCTTGCGGTGGCATCTCGCCGTTGCGGGTGAAGACCAGCACGACCGCCGCGAAGACGAGCGCCCCGAGCAGCATGGCAAACTGGAGGATGCGCACCTTCTGCGCGCTGGTGTCGGACGAGTGCATGGGCCGGAGTCTACCGACTCGTTTGACTACGCCTCCGGTTCTTCCGCTCGGTAGCCGTGCCGATCTCTGCTGGGCGCGGATGTCGTCGAAGCCCACGACTCGATTCCGTTTGCTCGCCTGGATCATGCTCCTTGTGCTGGGCGATCGGCGCCGGCGCCGTTGTTCCACCGGTTGCCAGGGTCTGCACGCTTGCGCGCGGCGACTCGAAGGCGTCTGGTGCTCACTCAACATTCGAGGTGAACGATGACGAACGTCGCAGTGCTCGGTACCGGTCTGCTCGGCAGCGGCATGGTGGAGAACCTCCTCGGCAAGGGCCATTCGGTTCGCGTGTGGAACCGTACTCGCGCCAAGCTCGACGCGCTGGTGCAGAAGGGTGCGGTCGCTGCTGACGATCCTGCCGCCGCCGTTGCGGGCTGCGAGCGAGTGCATCTGGTGCTGACCTCGGACGATGCCGTCGATCAGGTCGTCTCGCAGTGCCAGAGCATGATCGGCAAGTCCGTGCCGGTGCTGGACCACTCGACCAATCTCCCTGCCCGCGTCGCCGAGCGCACTGCGGTGTTGCGATCGCAGGGCGTGCGCTACGTGTCGGCGCCGGTGTTCATGTCGCCGAAGAATGCCCGCGAAGGCAGCGGCATGATCGTGCTCGCGGGTGAGCGGGCGGAGTGCGATGCATTGATGTCGGCGCTGCAGCAGATGACCGGCAAGGTCCTCTATGTCGGCGAACGGAGCGACTTGGCCGCCTTCCACAAGATCAGCGGCAATGGCTTGCTGATTGGCTTGATGGGGCTGATGGGCGATCTGCTGGCGATGGGGCGGGCCACGGGGCTATCCACCGAGGAGGTCCTGTCCCTCTACGAGGCCTGGAACCCAGCATCCTCGCTCGCCTACTTTGGCAAGACGGTCGCGGCCGCCGGCAGCAAGCCGGCGACCTTCGAACTGCAAATGGCACGCAAGGACGTTGGGCTGATGGTGCAGACGGGCACGGCACAAGGCCTGTGCGTTCTACCCGGGGTCGCAGCGGCCATGGACAAAGCAATCGCCGAAGGGCGAGCGCAGCAGGACTACGCGATCTTCGCCCGCGGCGATCGGAAGTAGCCGCTATTCGGCAAGCGACGCCTTGCGCTCGCGCCGGTCACTTCGCGGCGAGCATTTGGGCGACGCGCTTCTTGAACATCTCGAAACGCTGCTTTGCCGAGTCCGAGTTGGCGACCATCCACTCGGCGTTCTGGAACGCGACCGGCGACACCATCTCGCGCAGTTGCGGCAGCCATGGCTGCACTTTGGCGTAGAGGTAGAGCCCTTCGCCGTTGTTCTCCGCGAGGAAGTCGGGATTGGCGACGCCGTGGCGCGCGAAGCTGAAGGCCATCTCGAAGTAGCTGGTGACCTGACGCCAAGCGGCATTCTGTGGATGGTCCGGCTTGGTCAATGCGAGCACGTCTTCGACCGTGCGTGGCAAGAACTTGGCAATCGCGTCGCGCGACTGGCGCATGACCGGCTCGCGGCGCAGGTCGTAGAGCTTGAGGACGAGTTCGGCGTCGTGGTGATCGGGGCTTTCCTTGCGGCGGTTCATGGCGCAGGACTCTACGCCGCGGCTGGCGTCGTGCCAACGCGCGCACCGATGCGCTCCAGGCCGCTGTGCCTCAACGCGACGCTCGATGGAGATGGCGGCGCACCATCTCCGGCACGAAGTAGAGGAGGTCGACGTGGATGCCCGCCGTGGCCTCGCCGAACTCATAGCAGTGGAAGCCGCCGACATGGGCCTCGTTGGCGATGCGCAGCCCGCGCTCGGTGTGGGTGCAGCTCGGCTGCAATTGCGCTGCCACACTCGCGCATAGCAGAGTCGCGGTCTCCTTGGTCGAGGCGTACTCCGTCTGATACTGGCCGAAGGCCAGCACGAGCACCTTGTCGCCGCGGGCCGCTGCCTGGGCGAACCGGACGAACCCGTCGATGTCGTCGAGATTTGGCGCGCGCACGCTGGCAGCGACGACACTGGCATAGATCGAGTCAGCCGACACCAACCCGACGATGCGCGCGCGCCATTCCTCGTCCTTCAACAGTTCGCGCACCGCGCCGTAACCAGCGCTCCAAAAGGTGATGACGATCGAGCCAAAGTGGATCGGGCGTCCCCAGTGGGTCGTGAGCTCGTGTTCGCCCGCGGCCAGCAAGGCTGCGAATGCCGCGCGGTCGCGATAGGGGGCTGCGAACGCGCCCGAGCGCCCGGATAGTGTCGAGGCGATCAACACCCCAGGGCAGTGCATGCGGCTGAAGTTCTCGGCGGCCGCTTTTGCTCCGCCCTGGAAGTGCAGGTAGAGCGGGACGACACCGTCCGCAGGTGCCTCGTACTGTTGCGGGCAAAACAGTTCGGCGTCGGGCAGTCCGATTCGCGCGCCGAGGGCTCGCACCTCCCGATAGCCAGCCGGCTCGCGCACAGGTTCGGCGGGGATCGAGGCGGCCGCTGCCGGCGGCGACGGCGCGAATGGCAATGAGGTCGTGGCGCAGCTGCTGAACATCGCCGCGCCGACGATCCCGAGCAGCGCTCGCATTCTGAGGACCATGGTGAATCGTTGGGCGAGGTGTCGCTGCGGTGAGGTGCGGGCCGATCGCCGAGATCTCACGGTCCATGGTTGCGACGAAACTGCAAGGCCGCGGTCGCGGCTGCCAACGGACCCATGTGGCGGCGGCGCCCGCAGCTCCCGCTTCGGTGGTGCCAGCGGTGGCGCGGGAGTCGCCAGGGGATCTGCCAAAACCACGAGCTTGCACTCGAACGCAGTCGCGGACATGATGGTTGCCCTGTTGAGATGAAGTCTCAACAAGGCCGCGCCTGACTTCCACCCAACTGCACCTGCGACCGATGCCTTCCCAGCCGAATTCGCTCGCTGATATGCGCGCCGGGCAGAGCGGCATCGTCGCGATGGTCGTCGGCGACGACGTGCTGGCGCAGCGACTGGAAGACCAGGGGCTCTGGGCTGGCGTCGAAGTGAAGCGCTTGCTGCATGCCCTTGGCGGTGATCCGATCCTCTTCGCCCTGCACGGCTATCGTCTGGCGCTGCGGCGCGACGAGGCCGCCCGCGTGAAGCTCCGTGGGGACTCCGTCTCGTGACCGCCCTCACGAAGCTCCCCGCGGTCGTCGTCGCCCTGGTCGGCCGCCCCAACTCGGGCAAGACCTCGCTGCTGATGCATCTGACCGGGAGCTCGCAGCGGCCGGTCAACTTCCCCGGTACCTCGGTCGAGCGAACCGAGAGCCTGACCCGCGGCGGTGGCGTCACGCTGCGGATCGTCGATCTGCCCGGCATTGTCTCGCTGCACGCGAGCAGCCGCGATGAGCAAGTCACGATCGACTACCTGCAAGGCCACGGCGATGCCGTACCCGATGTCGTCTGCGCCGTGCTCGATGCCGGCAAACTCGCGATCGAGTTGCGTCTGCTGCAACGTCTGCGGGCACTGCAGCGGCCTCTGGTCATCGCCTTGACCAAGGTCGATGTCGCGGCTGCCGAAGGCCGACCGATCGACGTGGCCCAACTGCAGCGGGCGCTTGGGTTGCCGCTGGTCGTGCTGAATGGATTCACCGGCGAGGGCTCCGGGCCGCTTCGAACGGCCTTGGAATCCGCCGCCGCCGCCGCGCCGCCCGAACTCCGCGTCGCGTTGGACTCTGTGCAACTCGCCGCCGATGTGCGGTTGCCGGGCCGGGCAACTGCCACCTGGACCGATCGCATCGATCGCGTGTTGCTCCACCCCGCGATCGGGCCACTGACCTTGTCGCTGGTGATGCTGGTGGTGTTCCAGTTGGTGTTCACTGCAGCGGAGCCGTTCGTGGCCGTGGTCGAGACCTGCCAAGACGGACTTTCGTCGTGGCTACGCGCTGCTGTTCCCGACGGGGCGCTGCAGAGCTTCTTGGTGGACGGGCTGGTCCACGGGCTCGGGTCGGTGTTCGTGTTTGTTCCCCAGATTGCGCTGCTGACGGGGCTCGTCGCGCTGCTGGAGAGTTCTGGCTACATGGCGCGCGCGGTGTTCCTGCTGGACCGCCTGCTGCGCAAGTTCGGTCTCACTGGGCGCAGCTTTGTGCCGCTGACGGGTTCGTTCGCGTGTGCGATTCCTGGGATCCTTGCCAGTCGCATTCTGGCGGACGAACGCGATCGCATCGCGACGATCGTTGTTGCTCCCCTGATGTCCTGCTCCGCGCGGTTGCCAGTGTATGTGGTGCTGCTCGCGGCGTTCTTCGAGCCCTTCACTGCGGGCTTCGTGCTGTTTGGTCTGTATCTGATCGGCCCACTGTTCGCTGCGGTGGTGGCAATGGTGCTGCGACGCACCAAGCTTCGCGGTGGACGTTCGCCGCTGGCGATGGAGATGCCGGTCTATCAACGGCCGAGTCTGCGAGTGATGGGGCGCATGATGCGCTCGTCGGTGGGGCAGTTTCTTGCCTCCGCCGGCAGTGTGATTCTGATTGCCACCGTCGCGGTGTGGGCGCTGAGCTACTTTCCGCGCGACGCCGAATTCACGGCGGCGTTCGCTGCCCGAATGGAAGCGGTGCCGGACGGCGCCGAACAGCAAGCGCAGCGCGAACGATTGCGCAGCGAAGAGCGCGCCGATCTCCTCGAACGGAGTTACCTCGCCACCATCGGCAAGGCGATCCAGCCGGCGTTCGCTCCGATGGGCTTTGACTGGCGCCACACGGTCGGTGTGTTGGCGGCGTTCCCGGCGCGCGAGTTGATCCTGCCGACCCTGGCAGTGTTGCATCGCCTCGGGGATGTCGAAGCGGATCCGGACGCGCCCGATCCAGGCCTCACGCAGGCCCTCCGCCACGCCACCGACTCCCACGGCAAGCCGACGATGAACGCTCTGGTCGCACTGTCGATGATGGCGTTCTTTGCCTTGTGCAGTCAGTGCGCCTCGACGCTGGCTGCGATCCGGCGCGAGACGCATTCTTGGAAGTGGCCCGCGTTCACGTTTACCTACATGACAGTGCTCGCGTGGGTGGTGGCGACGGCGATCTACCAGATCGGTTCGCTGCTGGGCTACGGTCTCTAGAAGTGCTTTCCCAAGTGGCCTGCGCGCGAGGCCGCAGCCGCTGGCGCCTGCGGAACCCCTGCAGAAGCGGAACCCCTGCCAGAAGCGGAACACCTGCCAGAACTCGGGGTAGCCAGAACTCGGGGGTAGGCGGGCTCTCAAGGGGTCGGCGAGTCGTCGCGATCCGGCGATCCGGCGCCGCTCTCGACCGGCGTGGGGGCGCGAAGTCCCGTTTGACGACGCCGTTCGCTAGCATGCGGCGCATGGTGCTCGAAGCTGTCACCCGCGCGTTGATCGCACCGCTTGGTAACCTCCGTTTCCCGGCGTCGGTTGCCTGCGTCTACCACCCGCTCGAGTACGCCTGGGACGTTCATCGCAGCTACCTCGAACGGTTTGGCCGCGGCCACAAGGAAGCGCTGCTCGTCGGCATGAACCCGGGGCCCTTTGGCATGGTGCAGACCGGTGTGCCGTTTGGCGAGGTCGAAGCGGTGCGAAGTTGGCTCGGCTTGCGCGGCGAGATTCGCAGGCCGGTGCATGAGCATCCGCAGCGCCCAGTGCTCGGCTTCTCGTGCACAAGGTGTGAGGTCAGTGGCAAGCGGATGTGGGGGTGGGCAGCACACCGCTTCGTGACGCCAAGCCGCTTCTTCCGCCGCTTCTTCGTCCACAACTACTGCCCGCTGGCCTTTGTCGCCGAGAGTGGCGCCAACCTGACCCCCGACAAGCTGCCGTCAGCGGCGACCAGCGAGCTCTACCGGCTGTGCGATCGGCTGCTGCAGCAGACCGTGGAGTCGCTGCGGCCGCAGATCGTGATCGGCGTCGGAGCCTTCGCCGAGGCACAGGCTCGGCGTGCCCTCGGCCACCTCCCCGGCGTGCGTTTTGGCCGCATCCCACACCCCAGCCCCGCCAGCCCATTGGCGAACCGCGGCTGGGAGCCTCTCGTCGATGCCGCTCTCCTGGAGCTCGGCGTCGCCATGTGACACTGCGGGTTGCTGCTCGCGGGCGCGCTGGCCATTTCTCGGTGCGTTCCTACACTGC